>JBOHSP010000088.1:0-8882 GCA_050733275.1 Gemmatimonadales bacterium | reverse complement strand
CTACGAGGATTCCGGCACGCTGACCAAGGCCGTGCGGCGCAAGCCGTACTCCGTCGTGTTGCTGGACGAGATCGAGAAGGCGCACCCCGACGTGTTCAACATCCTGCTCCAGGTGCTGGACGAGGGGCACCTCACGGACAACTACGGGCGTGTGATCGACTTCAAGAACACGGTCGTGATCATGACCTCGAACGTCGGCGCGCGCGACATGGTCAAAGGGAAGACCCTCGGCTTCGGGCAGCCGGACCTGCGCAACGAGTTCGAGAAAATGTCGGAGAAGGTGAAGGAAGAGATCAACAAGGTGTTCAACCCCGAGTTCCTGAACCGGCTGGACGACGTGATCGTCTTCCATCCGCTCACCCGGGAGCACATCGCGCAGATCGTGACGATTCTGGCGCGCGACGTGCAGAAGCGTCTGGGCGAGGAGGAGCTCACCCTGCGGCTCACCCCCGCGGCGAGCGATTTTCTGGTCGACCGCGGCTACGACGAGCACTTCGGCGCGCGGCCATTGAAGCGCGCGATCCAGAAGTACGTCGAGGACCCGTTGTCGGAGAAGATCCTGGTCGGCGATTTCGCGCGCGGCGACGAGATCGAGGTAGACATCGCCCCCGACAAGGAGCGTCTGGCGTTCCGGGCCCTGTCCGGCTCGAAGGCGTGATCCGCCGACTCACGATCCCCACACTGCTGCTGGTCGCCGTCCTCGTCCCGCGTCCGTGCGACGCCCAGGGCGACGGCGACGACGCGCCGGTCCCGGACTCCATCGTCGTCGTCGGCAACCGCCGCACCAGCGCCACGGTCGTGATCCAGACCGCGGGACTCGTGCCCGGTCGCCCGCTCACCTACCGCGACATCCAGCGCGCCATCGAGACGCTGTACGGCACCGGGCAGTTCGACGACGTGCGCGTGGCCGAGCGGCGCACGCCCGGCGGAACGAGCGTCCTCGTCATCCACGTCCGGGAGCGGCCGGTGCTGCAGCACTGGGTGGTGCGCGGCGTCGCGCGCCTCTCGGAGCGCAGCGTGCGCGACAAAGTGCAGCTGAACGAAGGCCGGCCCCTCGACCCCGCCGCCGTGGAGCGCTCGCGCGTCCGCATCGACTCGCTGTATCAGGCGCGCGGCTACGCGCTCGCCCGCACGGAGCCGGTCGTCATCTACAACGACGACTCGAGCACGGTGCGCGTGGTGTTCGCGGTGGAAGAGGGCCGCCGCGTCGCGATCGCCGGCATACAGATCGAAGGGAACACGCACTTCAGCGATGGGGAGATCGTCGATCAGCTCGCGACGCAACCCGAAGGGTTCTGGTGGTTCCAGTCCGGCGCCTTCGACGACGAGGACCTCGAAACGGACCTGCGCGAGAAGCTGCCGGCCTTCTACGGCGCGCGCGGCTACGTGGACTTCCAGGTGCTCGACGACACGCTGCGGCTGCACGAGGGCACCGGCAAGGCCACCCTCGTGCTGCGCGTGTCTGAGGGCGAGCCGTACCGCATCGGCACGTTCGAGATCGTGGGCAACCGGCGATTCTCCACCGAACAGCTCGAAACCTTCTACCCCTTCCGGGAAGAGCAGCGCACCGGCTTGCTCGGCCTGGGCGGCCGCCGCCCGATCACGTATTTCGACGACGCGCGCTGGCAGGAGGCGACGCGGCAGTTGCAGACGCTGTACTACAACAACGGGTACATCTACGTCTCCGTGCGTCCCGACGTGCTGCGCCGCACCGACGCGCAAGGGCGGCCCGTCGTGGACCTGCGCTGGGTGATCACCGAGGGCCAGCCGGCGATCGTGAACCGCGTGGAGATCCGCGGCAACGACGTGACGCACGACCGCGTGATCCGCGAGATGATCGTCGTGGTGCCGGGCGACGTGTTCCGGCAGGACGCCCTGCTCGCCTCGTACCAGCGGATTTCCAATCTCGGCTTCTTCAACCAGCCGCTGCCGTTCCCGGAGACGCGCCCCGCCAACGAGCAGGGCGACATCGACGTGATCTTCCACGTGTCCGAGAAGCGCACCGGGAACGTGAACTTCGGGGCGTCGGTCGGGCAGGGAACGGGAATCGGTGGCTTCCTCGGACTGGACGAGCCGAACCTGTTCGGCCAGGGGAAGCGCGGCCGCTTCCAGTGGCAGTTCGGCAAGCACATCAACGACTTCGAGGTCTCGTTCACCGATCCGGCGATTCGGGGATCGCGGGTTTCGGGCACGATCGCCGTGCACAACTCGCGCGTGCGCTACGTCATCGCGGACATCGGCCGGCTGCGGCGCCGGGGCGCGAGCCTGCAGTTCGGCTTCCCGGTGTTCGGTGACAACTACTCGCGCCTGTTTCTCTCCTACGGCATCGACCAGCAGAGCTTCTCCGGGTCGCCCACGAACCAGGCGTTCGGCGACGTCTTCGCCTGCAATGACTGCGTGCGCTCCACGGTGGGCGCGTCGCTGATGCGCGACACGCGCATCGACCTGCCGTTCGCAACCGGCGGCACGATGGTGCAGGTGGGCGCGTCGCAGAGCGGCGGCCTGCTGGGCGGCTCGGGGAACTTCCAGCGCATCGATCTGGAGAGCCGTTTCTACGCCCCGCTGGGCGAGCTCGGGCCGCCGGGGAGCGGCGGCGTCAAGTTCGTGCTCGGGCTGTCCACGCGCTCCGGGTTCGTGTTCGGCGACTCGCCGTTCTTCGAGCAGTTGTTCACGCTGGGCGGCACGCAGTTCTTCATCCCGCTGCGCGGCTATGACGAGGCCTCGATCACGCCGACCGGCTACGATCCCAGGGCCGAGTCCCGCGGCGCCAGCGCCACCGCGTTCGGCAAGGCGTTCTTCTCGATGACGGGAGAGCTGGGCGCGCGCGTCTCGCAGATGCTGTACATCTCGGCCTTCTTCGATGCAGGCAACGTCTGGGCGCGCCCCTCGCAGTACAACCCGACCCGGCTGTTCCGCGGCGCCGGCATCGGCGTGGCCATCATCTCACCGCTGGGCCCGCTGGGCCTCGATTACGCCTACGGCTTCGACCGGGTGGACGAGTTCGGCCGGCCCGACCCCGGCTGGAAGCTGCATTTCAAGCTCGGCAATTTCTTCTAGTCCGGATCCACGTTCTCCCGGGAGTCGTGACCTTATGCAGCGTTCTGTCCTCGTCTGGCTCGCCGCGCTGGCGGCGCCGCTCGCCGTCTCCGCTCCGGCCCTCCACGCGCAGGGCACCGCCGCCGCGCCGAGGATCGCGATCATCAACGCCCGCGAAATTCTCCAGCGCACGCCCGGCTACGCCGCGGCCGAGTCCACGTACCTCAAGGAGATCGATGGCTACCGCGTCGAGGTGCAGAAGCTGCAGGAGCAGCTCGATTCCGCAGTCCAGGCGTTCGAGCAGCAGCGGATCGCCCTGTCGCAGGCGCAGCGCCGTGCCCGGGAGGATTCGCTGCGCCTGCTGGAGCAGCGCATGCAGGTGCGCACCACCCAGCTGCAGGAACGGGCGCGCCAGCGCGAGCAGGAGCTGCTCGAGCCGATCCGCGCCCGCGTGCAGTCGGTGGTCGAAGGGCTGCGCGCCGAGCTGAACTACGCGCTGATCCTGGACGCCGATGCGCCGGGTGGCATGATCTTCGCGGCGGACCCGGCGCTCAACATCACGGCGCGCGTGCTGCAGCGCCTCCAGCCGTCGCGCTAGCGGACCGATCCGCTCCTCCGTGAACTCGGCGGGCGCGCGGCCGATCAGCGCCAGTGAGATCGCGGCGCTCACCGGCGGCCGGCTGGTCGGGCCGGGCACGGTGACGGTCGCCGGCGTCGCGCCCCTGGAACGGGCGCGGCCCGGCGACCTCTCGTTTCTTGCCTCGGCCCGCTATCTCCCGTACTTTCAACGGACTAGCGCCTCGGTGGTGCTCGTCGATCCGGCCTTCGAAGCCGCGGAGGGCGGGCCCGAGACGCGCATCATCGTCGCCGAGCCGCACGCCGCCCTCCTGATTGTCCTGCCGGTCCTGTACCCGCAGGAGGTCTGGGAGCCGGGCGTGCATCCGACCGCGGTCCTGGGCCGCGGGGCGACGTGGCAGGAGCCGGTCGAGATCGGCGCGCATGCCGTGCTGGGCCGCGGGGTGCAGCTCGGCCGCAACGTCCGGATCGGCGCCGGGTGCGTGCTCGGCGACGGCGTCGCCGTGGGCGACGACACGCAGCTCTTGCCCGGCGTCACGCTCTACGCGGGGACGGCGCTGGGCAAGCGCGTGATCGTCCATGCGGGCGCGGTGCTGGGGAGCGACGGGTTCGGGTACGTGTCCGGCAAGGGCGGCGAGGCGCACCGCAAAATTCCTCACGTGGGCCGCTGCCTGATCGGGGACGACGTGGAGATCGGCGCGAACACCTGCGTGGACCGGGGCAGCGTGGACGACACCGTGATCGGCTCGGGCACCAAGATCGACAACCTGGTGCACATCGCGCACAACGTGCACATCGGCGCGCGCTGCCTGATCATGGCGGAGGCGGGCCTGGCGGGCAGCGTGCAGGTCGAGGACGACGCCATCATCGCGGGGCAGGCCGGCATCGCCGACCACATCACCATCGGGCAGGGGGCACGGGTGCTCGTCCAGTCCGGCGCGATCGCCAGCATTCCCGCGCACGCCACCGTCTCCGGGTATCCCGCGCGGCCGCATCGCGAGTATCTGCGGGCGCAGGCCGCGCTGTACCGGTTGACGAAGATCGTCGACGAGCTGGAGCGGCTGGCGGCGCGGGGCGGCGCGGGACCCGCGCCGGATGCCTAGGCGCTCGATCGCGCGCCCCGCCGCGCTGCGCGGCACGGGCCTGCATACCGGCGCCGCCACCGAGGCGACGTTCCTGCCCGCGCCCGCCGGCCAGGGGGTGGTGTTCCGCCGCACCGATCTCGCGGCGCGGCCCGAGGTGGCCGCGCGGCTCAGCGAGGTGGAAGCCGTCGAGCGGCGCACGGCGATCGGCCATGGCGATGCGACGATCCATACCGTGGAGCACCTGCTCGCGGCGGTGGCGGCGCACGAGATCGACGACCTGACGGTGGAGCTCACCGGCCCCGAGCCGCCGATCCTCGACGGCAGCGTGCAGCCCTACTTCGAGGCGCTGCGCGAGGCCGGGCTGGCCGACGTCGGCGGCGAGCCGGCGGTGCTCACGGTGCAGGTGCCGTTCGCGGTGAGCGCCGGCGATGCCGCCTACATCGTGGCGCCCGCCAAGGGGTTGCGCCTGACCGTGACGATCGAGTGGGCCCACCCGCTGATCGGGCGCCAGGCGGGCAGCTACGACGTGACCCCGGAGCGGTTCGCGGCCGACCTGGCGGGGGCGCGCACGTTCGGATTCACCAACGAGGTGGCGGACCTGCAGGCCCGCGGGCTGATCAAGGGCGCCTCGGCGGCGAACGCGATCGTCCTGGACGAGCGCGGCATCGCCACGGGCGGCGCCTTGCGCTGGCCCGACGAGTTCGTCCGCCACAAGGCCGCGGACATCCTCGGCGACCTCGCACTCACGGGCGCGCGGGTCCGCGCCCACGTGGTGGCGACGCGGCCCAGCCACGGCGGGAACATCGCGCTGGCGCGGGCCATCTCCCGCGCCGGTCAACGCACCAGAGAGGCGACGGCCATGGACATCAGCAAGATCATGGACTACCTGCCGCACCGGTACCCGTTCCTGCTGGTGGACCGGATCATCGAGGTCGAAGGGCAGCAGCGGATCGTCGGGATCAAGAACGTCACGATCAACGAACCCTTCTTCCAGGGACACTTCCCCGGCCACCCCATCATGCCCGGCGTGCTGATCATCGAAGCCATGGCGCAGGTGGGCGGGATGCTGCTGATGAGCCACTTCGAAGGACAGGACACCACCAACAAGGTCGTGTACTTCATGTCGCTCGATAACGTGAAGTTCCGCCGGCCGGTGATCCCGGGCGACCAGATCCGCTTCGAGCTCGAGATGCTGCAGTTCCGCGGCAAGACCTGCCGCATGAAGGGTGCCGGCTACGTGGACGGGCAGGTGGTGGCCGAGGCCGAGATGATGGCCATGGTCGTGGACAAGTGATCCACCGCACGGCGCTGATCGATCCGACGGCGCACCTCGGGACCGACGTCTCCGTAGGGCCGTACGTGATCGTCGGCCCGCGCGTGACGGTGGGCGACCGCTGCAGCATCGCCGGTCACGCCGTGATCGAGCGCAATGCGCGCATCGGCGAGGGCGTGAAGGTCGGGCACGGCACCGTGATCGGCAGCGACCCCCAGGACCTCAAGTACAAGGGCGAGGAAACCTGGGTCGAGATCGGCGACGGCACGATCATCCGGGAGTACTGCACGATCAACCGGGGCAGCATCGCGACCGGCCGGACCAGCGTCGGTGAGCGCTGCTTCCTCATGACCTACGTGCACGTGGCGCACGACTGCGTGATCGGCAACGACGTGATCATCGCCAACGGCGTGCAAATGGCGGGGCACGTCACGATCGACGAGCGGGCGATCATCAGCGGCGTCGTCCCGATCCATCAATTCGTGCGGATCGGCACGTACGCCTTCGTGGGGGGCGCCTCGCGCGTCAACCAGGACGTGCCGCCCTACACCAAGGCGGCGGGCAATCCGGTGCATCTCTACGGCCTGAATTCGGTGGGGCTGCAGCGCGCCGGCTTTTCCCCGGAAGTGAAGCTCGCGCTGAAGCGCGCCTACCGGCTCGTGTTCAACTCCGACCTGACGGTGAGCCAGGGCATCGCGCGGGCGCGGATCGAGCTGCCTCAAGTGCCCGAAGTGGAGACGTTCCTGCGCTTCATCGAGGCGTCGCAGCGCGGGGTCATGGTGTGACGCCGCCCCCGCCGCGGGTGCGGATTGGCGTGATCGGCACCGGCGCGCTCGGCTATCACCACGCGCGGCTGCTCAAGAAGAGCCCCGCCGCGGACCTGACCGGCATCTTCGACATCAATCCCGGCCGCGCCACCCAGGTGGCGCGCGAGCTCGACACCGTGGCGTTCCCCACGCTCGCGGCGCTGCTCGAGCGTGTCGAGGCCGCGACTGTGGTCGTGCCCACCTCGGCGCACGTCGAGGTGGGCCTGGCGGTGCTGGAGCGGGGGTTGCCCGCCCTCATCGAGAAGCCCCTCGCGGACACGCTGGCCGGGGCCGAGCAGCTCGTGCACACGGCGCGCGCGCGCGAGGTCCCGCTGCAGGTGGGGCACGTGGAGCGCTTCAACCGCGCGGTGCGCGCCGCGGCACCCTACCTCGACGAGCCGCGGTTCCTGCAGACCGAGCGCCTGGCCCCGTTCCAGCCGCGCGGGACGGACGTCGCGGTCATCCTCGACCTGATGATCCACGATCTCGACCTGGTGCTGGAGCTGGTGCGGGCCGACGTCGCGGAGGTGCGGGCGAGCGGCGTCCCGATCCTCACGCCGCATGTGGACATCGCGAACGCGCGCGTCGAATTCCACAACGGCGCCGTCGCGGTGATCACGGCGAGCCGCGTGTCACGCGACCGCACCCGCACGCTGCGGATCTTCCAGCCCACGGGGTACTTCTCGCTCGACCTGGCGCAGGGGAACGGGCACTTCTACCGGCTGAAGCGTGGCTGGCAAGGGCTGGGAGCGACGCGGATCGATCAGATCGTCGAGCATATCCGGCTGGAAGCGCCGGAAGCCGAGCCGCTGCAGCTCGAGCTGGAGAGCTTCGTCCGCGCGGTGCGCGGCGAGGGAGAGGTGGTGGTCACGGGGGCCGCGGGCCTGCAGGCGCTCGCCCTCGCGTACCGCGTCGCCGACGCCATCGAGGCCTCGCCGCTCGCGGCCGCCCGGCCGTGAGCCGGACGCCCCGGATCTACATCTCGGCGGGCGAACCGTCGGGGGATGCGCACGCGGCCGCCGTCGCGACCGCGCTGCGCCGCCGCCTGCCCGGTGTGGAGCTCGAGGCGTTGGGGGGTCCGCTGCTGGAACGGGCGGGTGCCCGCGTGCTCGACCGCATGGAAGCGTTCTCCGTCGTCGGATTCGTCGAGGCGCTCACCAAGATCCCCGCCCACTACCGCCTGCTCGGCCGCGTGCGCCGGGCGTTCCGCGAGCGCCGCTACGACCTCGCGATCCTCGTCGACTATCCCGGTTACCATCTGCGTGCCGCCGCGGCGGCGGCCGGCGCCGGCGTGCCGGTGCTCTACTACATCGCCCCGCAGATGTGGGCGTGGGCGCCGGGCCGCGTGCGCCGGCTGGCGCCGGTGCGCCGGCTCGCCGTGATCCTGCCGTTCGAGGAGAGCTTCTTCCGGGACCGCGGCGTGGCCGCCACGTTCGTGGGCCATCCGCTCAAGGACCGGCCGGCGCCGCCGCCGCGCGCCGCGGCGCGCCGGATCCTCGGTCTCGATCCCGACCGGCCCGCCCTGGGCCTGTTCCCTGGCAGCCGCGCCCAGGAGGTCGCGCGCCATTGGGCGACGTTCCGGCAGGCAGCCGAGCGCGTGGTCGCGGCCAGGCCCGACGTGCAGCTCGTGGCGGCGGGGACGGCCGGCGCGCGCTACCCCGACCCCGGCGCCGTGCGCATCCACACCGGCGACCCCCTGCCCGTGTTCGCCGCCGTGGACGCGGGGATCTGCAAGTCCGGGACGACGACGCTCGAAGCCGCCCTCGCCGACGTGCCGATGGTCATCACCTACCGCGTGCATCCCGTGACGTCGCTGATCGCGTTCCGGCTGCTGCGCGTACCGTGGGTGGGCCTCGTCAACCTCGTCGCGGGCTACGAGGTAGCGCCCGAGTTGTTGCAGCGCCGCGGCACGCCGGGGGCGCTCGCGGAGGCCGTGCTCCCGCTGCTCGATCATGCCCATCCGGCGACGCGCCGCCAGCGCGAGGGTCTGGCGCGGGTGCGCGAGCGGCTCGGGCCTCCCGGCGCGGCCGATCGCGTGGCGGAGATCGCGGCGGGCCTGCTGGCATGAAGCTGCGCTGGGCCGAGCCGCTGGCGACGGCCCTCGGG
>JBOHSP010000087.1:0-5703 GCA_050733275.1 Gemmatimonadales bacterium | reverse complement strand
TCCGGAAACCTCCGCACCCTGCGGCCCGCGACGGGCGCGCGGTTGACAACCCCCCCCGCGTTCGTAGGTTACGTTGAAACCGGCCCCCGACGTTCGTCGCGGCCGGTTCTTCACTTTTTGGGACCCTGGAACGCTGGCACATGACAACGCTGCGCAACTACATCGGCGGCGAGTGGGTGGCCGCAGATCACGCAGATACTCTGCTGATTACGAACCCGGCGACGGGCGAGCCGCTGGGTCATGTCCCGCTGTCGCGCGCCACGGAGGTGGATCAAGCGGTCGCCGCCGCCCAGGCCGCGTTCGGTCCCTGGCGGGCGGTCCCGCCCGTGGTGCGGGCGCGCTACCTCTTCAAGCTCAAGTCCCTGATGGAGCGGCAGTTCGAAGACCTGGCCGCGACGGTTACCCGCGAGAACGGCAAGACGCTCGACGAGGCGCGCGGCTCGGTGCGGCGCGGCATCGAGAACGTGGAACACGCCTGCGGCATTCCCACGCTCATGATGGGCAAGACGCTCGAGGACATCGCCGCGGGAATCGATTGCGAATACGTGCGGCAGCCGATCGGCGTGTTCGCGGCGGTGACGCCGTTCAACTTTCCCGCGATGGTGCCCTGCTGGTTCTGGCCCTACGCAATCGCCACCGGCAATACCTTCGTTCTCAAGCCCAGCGAGCAGGTCCCGTTCTCGCCCACGCGGCTCGTCGAGCTGGCGCACGAGGCGGGCGTTCCGCCGGGCGTGCTCAACCTGGTGCACGGCGCCAAGGACGCCGTGGACGCGTTGGTCGCGCACCCGGGCGTCGCCGGCATCTCGTTCGTGGGCTCCTCCCCCGTCGCCCGGCACGTCTATCTGGAGGCGGCCAAACACGGCAAGCGGGTCCAGGCGCTCGGCGGCGCGAAGAACCACGTGATCGTGATGCCCGACGCGGACCTGGACCGCGCCGTCGCGAACGTCACCGAGTCGCTGTTCGGCTGCAGCGGCCAGCGCTGCCTCGCGGGCAGCGTGGTCGTGACGGCCGGGCAGGCGTACGCGCCGTTCCGCGACCGCCTCCTGAGCGCCGCGAAGGATCTGCAGCTGGGCTACGGGCTCGAGCCGGGCGTCACGATGGGGCCGCTGGTCTCGGCGCGCCACAAGGAGCGGGTGCTGTCCTACGTCGAGGCCGGCGCCGGCGAGGGCGCCGAGCTGCTGCTGGACGGGCGGACCACGCGCGTGGCCCGGCACCCCCGGGGCCATTTCGTCGGGCCGACGGTGTTCGACGGCGTGCGGCCCGACATGACGATCGGCAAGGAAGAAATCTTCGGGCCGGTCGCGTCGGTCACGCGCGTCAAGAACCTCGATGAAGGCATCGCGCTGATCCAGCGCTCCGGCTTCGCGAACGCGACGTCGATCTTCACGTCGAGCGGCCGCGCGGCCCGCGAGTTCCGCTACCGGGTGGGCGTCAGCATGATCGGCGTCAACATCGGCGTCGCGGCGCCCATGGCCTTCTTCCCGTTCGGCGGCACCAAGGGCTCGTTCTTCGGGGACCTGAAAGCGCACGGACAGGACGCGGTGGAATTTTATACCGACAAGAAGGTGGTGATTTCCCGCTGGTAGGGTTTCTAACCCCGGGCGGCAGCCCGGGGTCAGCCGAGCACAGGAGCCTAGATGCGCAACGTCGTCGGCGGCCTCATCCAGATGTCCAACCCGATCAACGATGGGGAGGCGCCTGTCGCCCAGGTCCGCGACGCCATGCTCGAGAAGCACCTTCCGTATATAGAGGAAGCGGGCAAGCGCGGCGTGCAGATCCTCTGCCTCCAGGAAGTCTTCAACGGCCCGTACTTCTGTCCCAGCCAGGACGCCAAGTGGTGCGATCTCGCCGAGCCGATCCCCGATGGCCCGACGATCCAGTTGATGCAGACGTTCGCCAAGCAGCACGACATGGCGATGATCGTCCCGATCTATGAGCGGGAGATGGCCGGGGTCTATTACAACACGGCCGCCGTGATCGACGCCGACGGCAGCTACCTCGGCAAGTACCGCAAGAACCACATCCCCCACACCGCCGGGTTCTGGGAAAAGTTCTTCTTCAAGCCCGGCAACCTCGGCTATCCCATCTTCAAAACGCGGTACGCGGACATCGGCGTGTACATCTGTTACGACCGCCACTTCCCCGAGGG
The DNA here is from genome assembly GCA_050733275.1 of Gemmatimonadales bacterium. Classification (GTDB taxonomy): domain Bacteria; phylum Gemmatimonadota; class Gemmatimonadetes; order Gemmatimonadales; family GWC2-71-9; genus 20CM-2-65-7. The sequence goes on along the minus strand of JBOHSP010000087.1, from coordinate 3,554 downwards.
CGCGCGGCTGCTCGGCCTGCACGGCGCCGAGATCGTGTTCAATCCGTCGGCCACCGTGAAGGGCTTGTCGCAGTATCTCTGGAAGCTGGAGCAGCCCGCGCACGCCGTGGCGAACGGCTACTTCATGGGCTGCATCAACCGCGTGGGGACGGAGGCGCCGTGGAACGTGGGGCAGTTCTACGGCTCGAGCTACTTCGTGGACCCGCGCGGCAACTTTCTGGCGACGGGCAGCGAGGACACGGACGAGCTCGTCGTCGCCGAGCTCCACCTCGATATGATCGAGGAAGTCCGGCGGGTGTGGCAGTTCTTCCGCGACCGGCGCCCCGAGACCTACGACGACATGGTGAAGCAGCTGCCGTGATGCTCATCCTGTTCCGCGCGCTGACCTACGCGACCCTGTTCGTGGGGCTGCTGCTCGTGGTCGTGCCGCAGCGCATCCTGGCGGAGGCCGGCATCACGCGGCCGGCGCGCATCGGCCTGATCGAGGTCACGGGCGTCGCGTTGTTCGTCGCCGGCGCGGCGCTGGCGCTGTGGTCGGTCTTCGCGTTCGCGCTCATCGGGCGCGGCACGCCCGCGCCGTTCGATCCGCCGCGCCGCCTCGTGATCGCCGGCCCGTACGGCTGGGTCCGCAACCCGATGTACCTCGGCGCCGGCCTCGTGCTGCTGGGCGCCGCGATGTTCTACGGGTCCATCGGCCTGGTGCTGTTCACGATCGCGTTCTGGTCCGCCGCGCACCTGTTCGTGCTGTACTACGAGGAGCCCACCCTGCGGCGTCGCTTCGGCCCCGATTACGAGGCCTACCTCCGCCGCCGCCGCCGCTGGATCCCCAGATGGCGCTCCTGATTCGCGGCGGCCGCATCATCACGGCCACGGAAGACTACACGGCGGACATCTACGCCGAGGACGAGCACATCACCCGGATCGAGCCGCGCATCGACGACAAGCTGCTCGCGCCGGGCACCGCGGTCGTCGACGCCCGCGGCAAGTACGTCTTCCCGGGATTCATCGACCCCCACGTGCACATCTACCTGCCGTTCATGGGCACCGAGGCGGCGGACGACTACGAATCCGCCAGCAAGGCCGCCCTCGCGGGCGGCACTACCACCCTGATCGAGATGATCTGTCCCGGGCAGGCCGACGAGCCGCTCGCGGCGTTCGAGCTGTGGAAGTCCAAGGCCGACGGGCTCGCGGCGGTGGACTACACGTTTCACATGGCGGTGGTGCGATTCGAGGAGCACGTGCGCGAGCAGTTTCGCGAGATCGTCAAGGCGGGCGTCGCGTCGTTCAAGGTGTTCCTCGCCTACAAGGGCGCGCTCAACCTGTCGGACGAGCATCTCTTCGCGGCGCTGCAGCTCGCCCGGGAGCTCGGCGTCATCGTCACGGCCCACTGCGAGAACGCCGACGCGATCGACGCGCTGCAGCAGGCGCTGCTCGCCGCGGGCCAGACCGGCCCCGAGTGGCACGGGCCCTCGCGCCCGCCGGTGGTCGAGGCCGACGGCGTGCACCACCTCTGCGCCTTCGCCGAGCTGCTCGGGACCCACGTGTACATCGTGCACACGTCGTGCGACGCCGCGATCCGCGAAGCGCTGGCCGCGCGGCAACGGGGCGTGAACGTGTGGATCGAATCGGTCATCCCGCATTTCCTGCTCGACGAGACGTACGCCGAGCGGCCCGGCTTCGAGGGCGCCAAGTACGTGATGTCGCCGCCGCTGCGCGCCCGGGCCAACCAGGACGTCCTGTGGACCGCCGTGAAATCGCGCCAGATCAGCACCATCGCCACCGACCACGCGCCGTTCCGGTTCCGCGACCAGAAGCACATGGGACGCGACGCGTTCACCAAGATCCCCAACGGCATTCCCTCGCTCCAGGAGCGCGTGGATCTGGTGCACACCTGCGGCGTCAGCGCCGGCCGGCTCGGGCTCCAGGCGATGGTGGATGCCTGCTGCACGCAGGCCGCGCACCTGTTCGGGCTCTACCCGCGCAAAGGAGCGATCCAGTTGGGGAGTGACGCCGACCTGGTCGTCTACGATCCCGCGTTCCGCGGCACGTTCTCGCAGGAATGCAGCTACTCGAAGGTGGATTACAACGCCTACGAGGGATGGGAGCGCAAGGGCCGTCCCAGCGCGGTTACGGTGCGGGGCGAGATCCAGGTGCGCGATGGAGAGTTCGTCGGCACGATCGGGCGAGGCCAATTCCTGAAACGGGAGCCAACTCACTGATGGACTCGCAAACCGTCCGCGCGAAGCACAAAGAGTTCCTGTTCCCCTGCGTCGCCAACTATTACGCCGAGCCCGTGGTCATCACGGAGGCCCGGGGCGCGAACGTCACGGACGCCGAGGGGCGCGACTACCTCGACTTCTTCGGCGGCATCCTCACGCTCGGCATCGGGCACTCGCATCCCGACTTCGTCAAGCGCATCCAGGACCAGGTGGCGCGGCTCACCCACACCTCGAGCGTGTATCCGACGCGCGAGCAGGTGCAGGTGGCCGAACGGTTGGCGCGGCTCACGCCCGGCAAGCTCAAGAAGAGCTTCTTCACGACCAGCGGCACGGAGGCCGACGAGACGGCGATCATCCTCGCGAAGATCTACACCGGGCAGCAGGAGATCATCGTGCTGCGCCACAGCTATGCGGGCCGCAGCCAGGGAGCGATCGCCATCACGGGACAGCAACCGTGGCGGGTCCTGCCGACGCAAATCGCCGGAATCAAGCACGCCATGGCGCCCTACTGTTACCGCTGCCCGTTCGGGCTCGAGTACCCCGACTGCGGCATCCGCTGCGCCCAGGACATCGAAGACCTGATCCAGACGCAGACGACGGGCCGGCCCGCCGCCTTCATGGCCGAGCCGATCCTGGGCGCGGGCGGGTTCATCACGCCACCCAAGGAGTACTTCGAGATCGCCGTCGGCATCGCCCGCAAGTACGGTGGCGTATTCATCTGTGACGAAGTACAGACGGGGTGGGGCCGCACGGGCGACACATGGTGCGGCATCGAGCATTGGGGCGTGGAGCCCGAGATCATGACGTTCGCCAAATCGATCGCGAACGGCTTTCCCGTCGGCGCGACGATCGCGACCGACGAGGTCGCCAACGCCTTTACCGGCCTCAGCCTCTCCACGTTCGGCGGCAACGCGATCTCGATGGCGGCGGTGGACGCGACGCTGGACGTGATGGAGCGCGAGAACACGCCCCGGCGCTCGGCCGAACGGGGGCGGCAGCTGCGCGACGCGCTCGAGGAATTCAAGAAGCGCTTCGCCTTCATCGGCGACGTGCGCGGCATGGGGCTGATGCAAGCGCTGGAGCTGGTGGAGGACCGCAAGACCAAGGCGCCCGCACCCAAACAGACGGTGGCGCTGATGGAGGCGGCCAAGCGCCACGGCCTGCTGATCGGCAAGGGCGGGCTCTATGGGAACGTCATCCGCATCGCGCCATCGATGCTGATCACCAAGGCCGAAGTGGAGGACGGATGTCGGAGATTGGAGCGGGCCCTATCGGAGGTCCAATGATTTCCCGGGCTGAGAGCCCGGGCTCGGCGTTCCGTGCGCCCTCTAAGGG
>JBOHSP010000086.1:0-8306 GCA_050733275.1 Gemmatimonadales bacterium | reverse complement strand
CAGCTATCTCGAGCTCGCGCCGGACCTGGTGGTCGAAGTGGTATCGCACAACGATCGTCCCGGTGAAACGCTCGGAAAGGTCGGCGACTGGCTCGAAGGCGGCGCGCGGCTCGTGTGGGTCATCGATCCTGCGCGCCGGCTCGCCCGGATCTATCGAGCGGACGGAACCGAAACCGTGCTCGGCGAGGCCGAGCGGCTCGACGGCGAAGACGTCCTTCCGGGATTCACCGTCGAGCTGGCGGCAATCCTCTAGCCCGAAGCTCCTACAGCGGCCGAAACCGCCCCGTAACCTCCGCGTTCACGAGGTAGCCCTCGAGGCGGGACGGGACGCGCGGCGCGGCGTTCGAGTCCGCGAGGAACACCCGGATGCACGGCGTCCCGTCGCACAGCCCGATCGCCGTGCCGACCACCCCGGGCAGCGACATGAGCGAGTCGTTATGCGCCGCCAGGACTTGCTCGATCGACCTCGACGACTCGACCATGTCGCTCTCGTTCCGCTGGCTCCGACCGGGGCAACCGAGCACGAGTACGGCGAGCAGGACCCTCCAGGAGCCGAAGGACCTCAGCGCGGTTTCCCCACCGTAACCGACGTGCCGTTCGAGCTCCCGTCGGCATCGTGGTTCTGCCCCTGGACATAGGTTTGGCCGCTCATCGTCACGCTGGTCACCGTGAACGTGACCGACTTCGCGCTCCCCTTCGACAGCCCGGGGAAGAAGACGATACACGTTCCGTTCCCACCAAGGTCGCCGGTCGCGCACCTATCGGAGTTCAGGCCGCTGACGCTCCAGCGCCCGACCACGGTGGCGCCGTTGAGCGGCGCGTGATTCGCATCGTGCACGGCGATCTCCACCGTCGCGGACCAATTCCCCTTTCCGTCATCCGACGCCGCGCCGTCCAGATCACCGACGTGGATCTCGATGTTCGGCGAGGTCACGGTGACGCTCGTCGAGCCCTGGTTGTTCGCCGCGCTGTCATCCGCGAAACCGTGCGTCGCCGTGAGCGTGTGACTGCCGATCGCGCTCGTGCCGGTGCTCCAACTGAACGTCCGCGACGCGGTCGCGCCTGCCTCGAGCCCCGCGACGCTCTGCGTTCCGATCAGCAGGTTCTCGGTCGCGTCCCGGAGCGTCACGTCGAAGCTCGTGGTCACGTTTTGATTGCCCGCGTTGGCGACCGTCACGATCACGTCCACCGTCGCGCCCTGCGTGACCGACGCCGGCGCGTTGACGGCCGAGATCGCGATGTCGGTGACAGGCGCCGGTGGGGGCGGGGGGGGCGGGGGAGGCGTGGCCGTGCTGCCGTCCACACTCACCCCGAAGCGGTTCAGCACGAGGTCGATCCGGTTCGCGATCGTCTGGGTGCCGCTGCCCGCGAATAGCAGCCCGACGGGGTTCTTGTTCGCATCGTCGCTGACGATCAGCGAGCCCGAGTCACCGCCCCCCGAGAAGGCGCCGGGCTCGATCACGAGCTGATCGAAGAAGTACGCCGACTTCACGCAGAAGATGAACCACACCTCGTAGCAGATCTCCACGGTGGCGTTGATGCCGGTGATCGTCCCTTTGGTGAGCTTCGTGGTGCGGCCGTACTTCTGCACGTTCAGGCCGAGCAGGGCGCTCTTGTCGTCGAATGCGCCGTCCTGGTTCGCGTCTCCCCAGATCGCCGAGCTCGGGAGCCCGTAGCCGTCATCGGCCGGCGTCGCGTTGCCGAGGTCGGTCGTGGTGGACAGCGCGATGGCGGCGTCCATGTAGTTCACGCCGTCGAGCGAGTAGTCGATCGGCTGGAACGCGAACAGCGTGCCGATTTGGTCGCTGAGTGTGCCGCCGTCGAACGGCCCGGGTTGCAGGGCGGGATCGCCGAGCTGGGCGTCGTTGCTGTTCGCGAGCACGTGATTGTTGCTCAAGACGTACACGTTGCCGGAGCCGTCCTTCACGCGCGCGCCGATCGTTCCGGCGGTGATATTCGGGTGCCCGATCGAAAATCCGATGGGCGCGGGACGCTGCCTGGTCGTCGGATCGCTCAAGGCGACGAATCGTCCCGTGACCCGGACGGCGACCGGGACGTCGTCGAGGACGCGCGGCAGCCCGGCCACGCCGGCATGCTCGACCAGGATGCTCACGGCCGCTCGACCGTCCGGCAGCAGGGTCACGGCCGTCCCGACAACGCCTGGGGCCCGGAGCAGGGCCGGGGTGTGGCGTTGCTGCGCAGCGATCGCGGCGCGCATGTCGTGCGGGTCGTGGGACAGCCGCGCGCCCGGCCCTGTGAGCCGATCGGGTGCGTGCTCGGAGCAGCCGGACATGAGGATCGCAGCGCAGGCCAGGACGGCGACAGCGTGCGCGCCCTGCGTGATGCGGGGGAATCGCATGGACGTGCCTCCGTATGGGAGAGCAGGGCGCGGGCCTATAATGACCACCTTCGACCCAGCGGGCAAGGGGATCGGGGCGCGCCTAGCGAAGGATCTGCTAGGCGTGGGGGAGGACGAGATGACAGTCCTGCTCTTCGCGGCGTTCACCACGGTCGGCATCGCCGGATTCGCGGGCCTCTTGCACCTCATCCCCCGGCTCGGCGCGCGCGGGGCCGCCGTCAGCGAGTGGCTGTGCCGCGCTCCGGGCCTGGACCTGCTGGACAGTTTTGACGCCGGCTTGGATCGACGGTAGCGTTGTCGCTCGACTCCGTCGCGGAGAAATCGCAGTGAAAGCCAAGCAGGCAGCCACATGGTATCGCTGGGATCAGGTCGAGCGCGAAGACCTGCACGCGCAGCTCGCGCGCCGCCTGATCACCGGCGATCAGGTGATGCTCGCGCACGTCTACCTCAAGAAGGGTTGTGTGGTCCCGAAGCACTCGCACGCGAACGAGCAGTTCACCTACATCCTGGAGGGCGCGCTGCGCTTCCTGGTCGGCGCTGACGGCGCCGAAGAGATCGTGGTGCGCGCGGGCGAGGTGCTCCACCTCCCGGGCCACGTGCCCCACGAGGCCCTCGCGCTCGAGGACACCGTTGACCTGGACGTATTCTATCCGCCGCGCGAGGACTGGCTCAATAAGACCGACACCTACCTCAGGAGGTGAGGACCCCCGCCTTCCGCTCCGCCAACAGCTCCTCCAGCACCGACCGGTGACACTGCGCCGCATCTTCGCAGTAGCACCCGATCGCGATATTCGTCCGGTGCGACAGCGCGGCCAGCAGATCCAGCAGCCGCGCGGCCTCCGGTCTGTTCATCTCGGCGCGGAATTTTCGGGCGAACGTTTTCCACGCCTTGTCGCCGGTGGCGCGCCGGGCGAGTGCCAGGAGTTTCGGACTGGGCGACAGATCCGGCAGCCACACGTCGTAGTAGTCGCGCTTCGCGTACTCCGACTTCGGGACACCGCGCGGCGGCCGGCGCACCGTTCCTAGGCGCAAGCCCTCACCCGCCGTCCGCGGCGAACCGAGTCGCACGATCGTGATGGGCATCTGAGGCACGACCAGCCTACGGCAGCACGCCCGCAAGCATCGCGATGGCCGCGACGGCACCGACCCAGAACACGAACGACCACTTGATGAGATCGCCGAAGCGGCGCTCGAACCGCGCCTCCAGGCGCGCCATCTCCTCGCGCAGCTCGGCGAAGCCGACGCGCATTTCCTGGCGCAGCTCGGCGAGATCCGCTCGCATCGCCTCGCGCATCTCTCCAAAGTCCGCACGCAACGCCGCGAGATCCGACCGCGTCGCCCCGTCGCCGACCCGCGCTTCCACGTGGTTCATCCAGTTCACCAAGTCCTCGGCCGCCTCCTCGCCCAGGTTCTGGTGGAGCTTGCGAGACAATCGTGGCGTGATGGGCACGCCATAACGTAAACGTATGCCGGGCAGCCACCGAGAGCAATTCGTTGCGAAGCATGGCAAAAAAAACGGGGTCATTGTGGCAACGCCGGCGCAGAACGACCTGCGCCGGCGCCGCTGCATGCCCCCACCCGGCTACGGCAGGACGAGACTCAGCCGCAGACCGGCCTCCCGCGCCATCTCGATCGCCCGCGCCGTGGTCGTGCCGAAGATCACGCCGTGCTCGACGCTCGACTCATCGAACCCCACGCCCAGGTGCGTGAGCACGCCGATCGCGCCGGTGCCCTCGAAACTCCCGACACCGTCGTTCACACAGCCGACGAGCGGGGAGCCCGAATCGCCGAACGATCCCGCGAAGTCGCCCATCCACGCATCGTCGTCGGAACCGCCGCCCACGCCGATGCGCGCTTTCGTCGGGAACACCTCTCCCACACCGAGGCCGTGGCCGTAATGACAGGCGTAGTCACCCGTCTCCAGCGTCTCGACGCCGTTCGGCCCGCCCCATACCGGCAGCTCGAGGCGGATCAGGTCCCGCACCTGCTTCGGGATCTCGACGATGCCGAAGTCGTTGCCGACGTCCTCCCCTGCGAAGGTCTGGCGGGCGTAGGCGACCTTACCCAGCGTCACCCAGGTGCCGACCAGCAGGTTGGTGCGGAAGTTCCCTTCGCAATCCTCGACGCAGACCTGCACGACGACACCGGAGGCGTCGTAGTCGGCGCCCGGGCCGTGCGTCGCCGCGCGGTCCGTCGGGAGGAAGCAGTGTCCCGCGGCTCCCAGATACCGCCGACCACCGGCGCTCCACACGAAGTTGGCCGTGCAGCCGAACCGGCCCTCGTCCGGGATCGTGATGACGATCGCCGAGCCCGGCCCGATGTTCGACGCCGCCTCCGGCGTCACCACGTCGAGCGGAATGGTGGTGGTCTGATCTTCCCACGTCGTGACGTCTACCCGGGGGCGCTCCACCTGCATGTCACCAGCCAGGCTCAGCGCCGGTTCGGGCGCCGGCGCGACCGTAGCGTCGCGGCAGCCGACCAACTGAACGAATGCCAGGGCCAGCACCGCCGTCTTGGTTGTCCAATGCACGCGTGCCTCCTGTGAGCTAGAGCTGCTGAGTGAGGTTCCCGGGAATGCGCCAGATTGGCGTGCATCACTCACGCCATGGCGCGGTGCGGCGGGAGGACGCGGGAGAAGGCGGGAAGCGGGACCGGATGTTGCACGCGTGCCACACGAACCTGGTTCGCGGGGAGTATAATCGGGCGTCCGGCTGAGTCCTTCACTCCGTTGATTTCGGGAGGACGAGATGACCCCAGTCCTGCTCCTCGCGGCGTCCACCACGGTCGGCATCGCCGGGTTCGCGGGTCTCCTGCACCTCATCCCCCGGCTCGGGGCGCGCGGGGCCGCGGTCAGCGAGTGGCTGTGCCGCGCCCCGGGCCTGGACCTCGTGGTCTCGCTGTTCACCTGGGTCCCGCCGAGCGCGCTCGGCATCGCGTACGGCTGGCGCGGCGTGGTGGGGGCGCTGCTGGGTCAGGTCCTGGGGCTGCTCGTCTGGATGTTCGTCCACGAATTCGCCCATCGCCGCTCCAGCGGCCCGCGCATCGTCACGTTCCTCAATCGCACCGTCGGCCGGTTCAACAATCACGTTGCCCTCTGGGCGACCGCGCTGGCCGTCCCCGTCTTCATCTTCATCCGCGCGGCGGAGCTGATCATCTATCCCGTCCTCACCCGCCTCGTGGGCCTGCCGCGGTATCGCGCCGCCGACTGGGTAAACGTGAGCCGCCAGAAGTTCCGCGGACTCGTGGGACACGACCTGCTGTGGTGCCTCTACTGTGACTGGATGACCGGCGTGTATGCCTTCGGCGCGGAAATCCTGCGCAATGTCGAGAGCTTCTGGTGCCCCATCCGGTTCGCCAGCGGGAAGAAGTGCGATAACTGCAAGCTCGATTTTCCGGACATCGCGGACGGCTGGGTCGCCGCCGATGGCACGATGGGCGACGTCGTGGCCACCCTCGAACAGATGTACGGCGGGGCAGCGACGGCTGGCCTGCCGGGCGACCGACGCCATCCGTGGTTCGGGCACCCCGCGCGCGCGACCGCTTCGCTCGACTCATCTTCGCGATAGCAGCCGATCGCCGCCGCCCTTCACGATGTGGCGAGACAAAACTGTAAAGATGCGGGAGACCGGGCTCAGGTAACTCTCGCTTTTGCGTGTTGCTCGTCCGCTGCGGTGTTGTTGCGACACGAAGGCGCACGCGCAACATCCCGCAACATCGAGCGATCCGCACTTGTAGCAGGCTTTCCCCCCGAACCGGCGCCAGCAAGTGGCATGTCGCTTGCGACGCTGAACGGCTTCGTAACGAATCGAATATCACCCGCATCATGGACACACCGGAGCGCGCCAAACCGTGCAGCGCGATCCTGACGACTCAAGTAGTACTCCGAAGGGCGAAGGTGGCTGGTTGGTGGTGGGGCGGTCGGCGTTGGCGCGAGTCTCCAAGGGTCGCGCCGCGGCGGCCGCCCCTACGCCGGCGCCCACCGCCCTACGGCAGCCGCGCCCCACCGTGCGGGGGAAATTCCTCTTTGTCGGGGACGAGAAGCTCTACGTACGCGGCGTGACCTACGGCGCGTTCGCCCCCGACGCCGCCGGCAACGAGTTTCACGATCTGGCGCGCGTGGATCGCGACTTCGCGCAGATGGCGGCGAACGGGATCAACGCCGTCCGCATTCCTCACACGACGCCGCCGCGCGCCCTGTTGGACGTCGCGCAGGCGCATGGCCTCCGCGTCATGGTCGGGCTGTCGGCCGAGCAGTACGTCGGCTACCTGCTCGATCGCTCTCCCTCGGCGCCCGACGTCGAGGCGTTGATCCGCCACAAAGTCCGCAGCGTCGCGGGACATCCGGCGCTGTTGTGTTACGCGCTCGGGAACGAGATCCCCTCGGCGATAGCCCGCTACGTGGGCCGCCGCAAGATCGAGCGCTACCTGGAGCGCCTGCACCGCGCCGTGCGGGACGAGGATCCCGAGGGGCTGGTCACCTACGTCAACTATCCGACGACGGAGTACCTGCGGCTTCCGTTCCTCGACTTCGTCAGCTTCAACGTGTACCTCGAATCGCAGGAGCGGTGCGAGGCCTACCTCGCTCGGCTGCAGAACATCGCGGGCGACCGGCCGCTCCTGATGAGCGAGCTGGGCCTCGACAGTCTGCGTAACGGAGAGCATGGTCAGGCGCGCTCGCTCGAGTGGCAGGTGCGGACGGCGTTCGCCGCGGGGTGCGCGGGCGTCTTCGTGTTCGCGTGGACGGACGAGTGGTACCGCCACGGAAACGACGTGGAAGACTGGGAGTTCGGACTGACTCGCGCCGACCGGTCGCCCAAGCCTGCGCTCGACGCGGTGCGCGAAGCGTTCGCGGAAGTCCCGTTCCCGGCGCGCCTGGCCTGGCCGCGCATCTCCGTCATCGTCTGCTCGTACAACGGCGCGCGCACGATCCGCGACACCCTCGACGGGTTGGCTCGGCTGTGCTACCCCGACTATGAAGTGATCGTCGTCGATGACGGGTCGCGTGACGAGACCGCTGCGATTGCGCGGCGCTACGACTGCAAGCTCATCCAGACGGCCAACCGGGGGCTGTCGCACGCCCGCAACGCCGGTCTTGCCGCGGCGAGCGGGGAGATCGTCGCGTACATCGACGACGACGCTTACCCGGATCCGCACTGGCTGACCTATCTCGCCGCCACGTTCCTCAAGACGTCGCACGCCGGCGTGGGCGGTCCGAACATCGCCCCGCCCGGGGATGGGGCGATCGCGGAGTGCGTGGCGCGGGCGCCGGGCGGACCGGTGCACGTCCTGCTGAGCGACCGGGAAGCGGAGCACATCCCCGGCTGCAACATGGCGTTCCGCAAGACGAGCCTCGAAGCGATCGGCGGATTCGATGCGCAGTTTCGCACGGCGGGCGATGACGTGGACGTGTGCTGGCGGCTGCAGCAGCGCGGCTGGACCCTGGGGTTTCACCCCGCCGCGGTCGTCTGGCACCACCGCCGCAACTCGTTGCGGGCGTACTGGCGCCAACAGGTCGGCTACGGATGCGCCGAGGCGATGCTCGAGCGGAAGTGGCCCGAGAAATACAACGGACCCGGCCACGTGCGCTGGGCGGGTCGGATCTACGGGCCGGGGATCGCGCGGCTCCTGGGCTGGCGCCCGTCGCGCGTCTACCACGGGGTCTGGGGGGCCGCGCCGTTTCAGTCCCTGGAGGAGGCAACGCCGAGCTGGCTCGGCTACCTGCCCCAGACGCCCGAGTGGTATCTCCTGACCGCGACCCTCGGCGCCATGGCCGCGGCGAGCGGGGTGTACCGGCCATTCGTGCTCGCGACGCCGCTGCTCGGCGTGACCCTCGCCTTACCCGTGGTGCAAGCCGGGGCGACCGCCGCGCGCGTCTCATTCCCGCTGGGACGAGACCGCTCGCAGTTCTGGCGGCGCCTCCTCACGGCCGCGTTGCATGTCGTGCAGC
>JBOHSP010000085.1:0-2579 GCA_050733275.1 Gemmatimonadales bacterium | reverse complement strand
GCGCGCGACCTGTGGCCGCAACTGCGGGCGCGCATGACTCCGGGGCGTGGCGCCGGCGGGAGCCCGCCCCGGCGGCTGTCGTTCAGCGTGCCGCAGCTCCTCGCCGCGAGCGTCGCGCTGGTCCTGGTGACCGGCGGGGCGGTGTGGCTCGGGCTGCGGGAACGCGCCGCCCTGACGCCCGAGTCCGGCGCCCCGGCCGGCGTGGTCATGGCCACGCCGGCGGGGTGGACGGCGCGGACCGACCTGGCGGTGGCGCAGCTCGAGGAGGCGCTCGCCCGCAACGAAAGCCGGCTCGACACGGCCACGGTGCGGGTGGTGCGGGAGAACCTGGCGATCATCGACCGCGCGATCGAGCGGGCGCAGCGCGCGCTGGCCGCCGACCCCGGCAACTCATACCTCAATCTTCATCTGGCGCACACGATGCGGCAGAAGATCGAGCTCCTGCGGCGCGCCAACGCGCTCGCCACAGCCGAGAGCTAGAGAGGAACGTCCGATCATGCTCACGACCCTGGCGACTCTCGCCGTCCTCACCCTGGCGCCGCACCAGCAGCGCGAGCTGCCGACCGACACGACCCTCGCGGTGCAGAGCGGCGCCCGGCTCGACGTGAACAACTTCGGCGGCGAGATCGTCGTGCGCACGTGGAACCAGAACAACGTCCGCGTGCGGGCCGGGCACTCGAGCCGAGCCCGGGTGGAGGTCGCGAGCTCGGCCAACGCCGTGCTGGTCCGGACCGGCGGGCGCCGCGGGCCGCCGTCGATCGTGGATCTCGACATCACCGTACCGGCGTGGATGGGGATGTCGCTGACCGGCCACTACACCGACATCACGGTGGACGGGGCGGGGGGGGCGGTGACCGCCGAGTCCAATCAGGGCGACATCTCCGTCACCGGCGGCACGGGCTCGGTGGTGATCAAGGCCATCGAGGGGGAGGTGACACTCAGCGGCACGCGGGGCCGTATGCAGGTCAATGCGGTGGAGGGCGACGTGCGGATCAGCGACGCGACGGGCGACCTCAACGTGGAGACGGTGGACGGCGACGTGATCCTGCTGCGCATCGATTCCCCCAACGTCGAGGTCTACACGGTGGACGGCGACATCGCCTACGACGGCACGATCAAAGACGGCGGCAGCTACCGCATCGGGACGCACGACGGCAACATCACCGTGGGCATCGCACCCGGCGCCAGCGTGCGCGTGTCGGTGGCGTCGTTCGACGGGGAGTTCGACTCGAGTTTCCCGGTGGACCTGCAGCGCGCGGGGCGGCACCGCTTCACCTTCACGATCGGGGGCGGGCGGGCGCGGCTCGAGCTGGAGACGTTCGACGGCGACGTCCGGCTGCGGCGGCCCGGCGAGGTGCACGTTCCGGAATCGGACCACGACAACTACAAGGACCACAACTATGACCGGAACCATGACCGCTAGGATTCTGGCCGCGGTGCTCGGCCTCGGCGCGGTGGCGACGGCGGCCGCCGCTCAAGACTTCCGCTGGAGCGGCCGGCTCGCGGCGGGGCAGCGGATCGAGATCAAGGGCGTGAACGGCGACGTGCGGGCCGTCGCCGCGACGGGCGGCGAGGCGTTGGTCACGGCCGCGAAGCACGCGCGCCGCTCCGATCCCGAGATCGTCAAGATCGAGGTGATCGAGCACGAGGAGGGCGTGACGATCTGCGCCGTCTATCCGACGCCGGCGCGGGCGCGGCGCGAGAACGTCTGCGAGGTGGGCGACCACTGGTCCTCGAGCAACGAGAACAACGACGTGGTGGTGGACTTCGAGGTGCGGGTGCCCGCGGGCGTCGAGTTCCACGGCCGGACCGTGAACGGCCAGATGTCGGCCGAGGGGATGCGGGCGGACGTGTGGGCGAGCACGGTGAACGGCAACGTGCGGGTCTCGACGACGGGCCTGGCCGAGGCCCAGACGGTGAACGGCTCGGTGCACGTCGAGATGGGGCGGGCCGACTGGACCGACGAGCTGGAGTTCCGGACGGTGAACGGCGGGATCACGCTGGTGCTGCCGGCGCGGCTCGACACCGAAGTCCGGGCGTCGACCGTGAACGGCGAGATGGAGTCCGATTATCCGCTGACGGTGTCGGGCCGGTTCGGCCCGCGGCGCTGGCGCGGCGTGATTGGGCAGGGTGGGCGGTCCCTCCACTTGAGCACGGTGAATGGGGAGATTCGGCTGAAGAAAAGCACTTGATTGCGGATTTCGGATTGTGGATTGCGGATTAGAAGCTCCCCCTTTTCAATCCGCAATCCGCAATCGCCAATCCGCAATTTCTCGCGCCACCCCGCAACAATCCGGTACCTAATCCAGAGCCCACCAGCCCCACCTTAGCTCCTCTTTCAGAGAGGGGTTCGGGTGTTGCGGGACGTTCTCGCCCGCACCGAGCAGATCGACGATCTCCGCGACGTGTTTCGCGTGCTCGGATACGAGGCGGCGTGGGAAGCCGTACCACCCGGGCCCTGGCTCGGCGCCGAGGCGGTCGCGGCCGCCGGGGTCTCACGCGTCGCGCTCGTGGCCCGGCATGGGGCGTTTCGCGTGTTCGGGCTGGCCGCGCGGGCTCCTGAAGCCGCGGCGCGCGCC
>JBOHSP010000084.1:0-2360 GCA_050733275.1 Gemmatimonadales bacterium | reverse complement strand
GGCGCGGGGTCCACCCGGCCGTAGATCGCCGTGCCGGCCCGCGTGCGGCGCGCCACCTCGACCGCGGCGATCTCGGGACGCGGCGCGCCGCGCCAGTGCTCGCGAATCGCGCTCTGTGGCACCGTCTCGAGCGGCGGCTCGGCGAGCGCGGCGGTCAGCTCCTGCGCCAGGCCGACCCGCCAGCCGTCCAGCCGCCCCCCCGGGACCAGAATGTCGAACGGGGCGACGGCGACGAGGTTCGGGTGGGGGGCGTTGGCGCGGACGTAGCGCGCAAACGTCAGGGCACCCGCGACCATGAGGACGATCACGAGCGCGCTGAGGGCCAACAGCACGCGGCGGGAGCCGGCTTGTGAGGCGTCGGCCATGGGGTAGCTTGGCGCGGAGAGCCCCCGATCACAAGGAGTCCTGCGCCTGCGTGTCCGCGCCGCCGTGCTGGCCGTCGCCCTGCCCTGCTGGCCCCTGCTGTTGCCCGCGCAGGCGGTGCCGGACAGCGTCAGGCTGCAGCGCCTGCTCGCCGAACACTGGGAATACACGATGCGCGAGTTCCCGGAGTTCGCCACCGCGGTCGGGTACCC
Source organism: Gemmatimonadales bacterium (assembly GCA_050733275.1). Classification (GTDB taxonomy): domain Bacteria; phylum Gemmatimonadota; class Gemmatimonadetes; order Gemmatimonadales; family GWC2-71-9; genus 20CM-2-65-7. The sequence continues at coordinate 1,785 of JBOHSP010000084.1, read as the reverse complement.
GGGGCAGAACGCCCGCTGGACGGACTATTCGCTCGAGGCGATCGCGCGGCGCGAACGGGAGCTGGCCGAGCCGCTCGAGGCGCTGAACGCTATCAACCGCGCGCGGCTCTCGCCCGCGGACCAGCTCAACTACGATTTGTTCCGCCGCACCCTGACCGATGCGATGGCGGAGGCGCGCTTCCCCGGCGAATTGATGCCGATCACGCAGCTCGACGGGATGCAGCAGCAGGTCCCCAGCACCATCGCGCAGATGCGTCCCCAGACCAGCGCGGACTACGAGGACATCGTGGCGCGACTGCGCGCCGTGCCGCGCCTCGTGGCACAAACCATGGTGCTGCTCGAGCGCGGGCTGGCACGGGGCATCACGCCGCCGCGGATCACGCTGCGCGACGTGCCGCAGCAGGCGCTCAACCTCGTCGTCGACGATCCGCTGGCGAGCCCGTTGCTCGCGGCGTTCACGCGCTTCCCCGCCACGGTGCCCGCGGCCGAGCAGCAGCGGCTGCGCGCGGTCGCGGTCCAGGCGTACCGCGACAGCGTGGCCCCCGCGTTCCGCCGGCTGCATGCGTTTCTCGCCGAGCGCTACGTGCCGGGCTGCCGGGAAACGCTGGCGCTGCGGGCGCTCCCGGCCGGAGCGGCGTGGTACCGGACGCGGGTGCGCGTGTCCACCACCACCGATCTCACGCCCGAACGGATCCACCAAATCGGGCTCGTCGAGGTGCGGCGGATCCGGGCGCAAATGGACAGCGTCATCGGGGCGACCGGTTTCGAAGGGAGCTTCGCCGAGTTCGTGGAGTTCCTGCGCACCGATCCGCGCTTCTATTTCACCCGCGTCGAGGATTTACTGCGGGCGTCGCGCGACATCGCCAAGCGCATCGATCCCGAGCTGGTGCGGCTGTTCGGCACCCTGCCCCGCCTCCGCTACGGCGTGGCGCCGATTCCGGCCTATGCGGAGCGCTCCCAGACGACGGCGTATTACCAGCCGGGCAGCCCGGAGGCGGGTCGGGCGGGCACGTATTTCGTCAACACGTATAACCTGCCGTCGCGGCCCCGCTGGGAAATGGAAGCGTTGACGCTGCACGAAGCCGTGCCCGGACATCACCTGCAGATCGCGCTGGCGCAGGAGCTCCCCGGCGTCCCCGAGTTCCGGCGCTACGGCGGCTACACCGCGTTCGTCGAGGGATGGGCGCTGTACAGCGAGAGCCTGGGCCGCGAGCTCGGCCTGTACGGCGATCCGTACAGCAAGTTCGGCCAGCTTACCTACGAGATGTGGCGCGCCATCCGGCTGGTGCTCGACACGGGGATCCACTGGATGGGGTGGTCGCGCGAGCAGGCGCTCGAGTATTTCCGCGCCAATGCCGCAAAAACGGAGCACGACATCACCGTCGAGGTCGATCGCTACATCGTGTGGCCCGGCCAGGCGCTCGCCTACAAGCTCGGCGAGCTGAAGATCAAGGATCTGCGCGCCTACGCGACGGCCACGCTGGGCGATCGCTTCGACGTGCGCGCGTTCCACGATCAGGTGCTCGGCGCCGGCGCGCTGCCGCTCGACGTCCTCGAGGCGCGCCTGCGCGCCTGGGTCGCGGAGGTGCAGCAGGCGGCGCGCTGAGGTGCAGCGGCGGTGAGCGCGGCGCGGACGCGGTTGCAGCCCGTTTGATTCGCCGGTGGTACGCTCGGGGCGCATGGTCACCGTCTGTACGGTCCTGCCGCCGCCCGATCGCCCCCGCATCGAGGCCGCCGGCGACGGCTGCTTCGACACCCTGCACGCCGACTCGCTGCGCGAGGCGT
>JBOHSP010000083.1:0-3180 GCA_050733275.1 Gemmatimonadales bacterium | reverse complement strand
GGCAGCGGGTGCGGTGCTCGCGTTCCTCGGCGGGCGCCTCATCGCCGCGCTGTTGTTCGGCGTCGAGCCCGGCGACCCGCTGACGTTCGCGGCGGTCGCGCTGTTCCTTATTCTCGTCGGTCTAGCCGCGACGATCCTGCCGGCGCGGCGGGCGGCGCGGCTGGATCCTCTGATGGTGCTGAGGCAGGAGTAAGACGCTCCGACTGCTCCCGCAGAGAGCAATTTCATCTACACCTGCTCGACCCCCGGCCTCCCCCTCGCCACCCGCCACTCGGACGCCGTGGCGATCGGGGCGCCGGGCCGCGATACGAACGGCACCGTGCGGTAGCGCGCGCGCCACTCGTCCGCCGTCACGTCGCAGCGCACGTAGCCGCGGCGCGCGTTGTGCCAGCGCAGGTGCGGATTCTCTGCACGGGTCGTCTCACTCCAGAGGCGCGAGGCGTCGGCGCCGTCGCCGCCCGAGCTGATGCTGGTGCCGGTGAACTCGGCGCCGATGACGGGCGCGTCGGGGCGATCGTAGCGCGTGCGCAGTTCCGATACCCAGTTGGAGTGGATATCGCCCGTGATCACCACCGCGCGGTTGGACGCACGCCGGCCGATGGCGCCGAGCAGCCGCTCGAGCGACGCCGGGTAGCCGGCCCAGGTGTCCATCGCCACGCCACGCGCGTCGCCCGCAGTGCTGTCGATCGGCGTCACCTTGACCTGATTTGCCAGGACGTGCCAGCCGCCGCGCGACGCCGCGAGGCCGTCGAATAGCCACGATTCCTGCGCCGGGCCGAGGAGGGTGCGCGACGGATCGGCCCAGTTGCCGCACGGCACGGTGTCCACCCCGTCGCCGCACGCCTGGTCGCTCCGGTACTGCCGGGTGTCCAGCACCCAGAAGCGCGCCAGGGCGCCCCATTCGATGGTACGCGTGATGGTCAGGTCGGCCCAGCTTTTGGCGCGCGACACGTGTACCGGCTGGTGCTCCCACCACGCCTGATAGGCCATCGCCCGGCGCTGGTGCATCTGCTCGTCCGATTCCATCACATTCTCGCCAACCAGGCCGGCGTAGTTGTTGTCCACCTCGTGATCGTCCCACGTCACGATCCACGGCGCGCGCGCGTGGGCCGCCCGGAGATCGGTGTCGGCCTTCGTCACGGCGTAGCGCATGCGGTAGTGCTCGAGCGTGTGGATCTCGGTGGTCGGATAGCGCCGCACGCGGCCGTCGCGGCCGGCGTACTCGTAGATGTAATCGCCGAGGTGCGCGATCAGGTCCAGCTCCTCGCGCGCCATGTGCTGGTAGGCCGTGTAGTAGCCGTCCTCGTAATGCTGGCAGCTCGCGAACGCGAATCGCAGCGGCGTGGCCGTCGCAGCGGGCGCGGGCGTGGTGCGCAGGCGGCCCACCGGGCTGGTCCCGGCGGGCAGCGAGAAGCGATAGAAGTACCACCGGTCGGACGCGAGCCCGGTGACGTCCACGTGCGCCGAGTAGCCCAGCTCCGGCGCCGCCGTGACCCGCCCGCGCCGCACGACGTTCGCGAACGCGTCGTCTTCGGCGACCTCCCAGTCGAGCGACGAGCGCTGGCCGTTCATGCCGCCGTCGGGTTCCAGCGGGCGCGGCGCGAGGCGCGTCCAGATCACCGCGCCCGTGGGCGTGGGATCGCCGCTCGCGACGCCGAGCGTGAACGGGTCGTCGACGAGGCGCGGCCGGCGGGTCACACGCCAGGCGTTGGGGATGCCGGCGCAGAGCAGGGCGTAGCGCGACAGGTCGCGCAGGAAATGACGGCGGTGCATGGGCTATCCCGGGGCCTCGGCATAGAGATCGCCCGCCAGGTACTTGAGCCCGCTGTCCACCGCCACCGTCACCACCGTGTGCCCGGCGCCGATCTCCCGGGCGAGCTCGAGGGCGCCCGCGACATTGAGCCCGGTGGACGTGCCGGCGAAGAGGCCCTCCCGCCCCGCCAGCGTCCACGCCATCCGCCGCGCCTCCGCCTCATCGATCGCGCGCGTCTCGCTCACGAGATTGCGGTCGAACTGCGGTGGCACGAAGCCCGGCGCGACGCCCTCGACGCCATGCCTGCCGGCGGCGCCGCCCGAGAGTACCGCCGAGGTCGCCGGCTCGAACGCGACGACTCTGGTCGCGGGATTGGCGCGCCGCAGCACGCGCGCCGTCCCCATCAGCATGCCCGACGTGCCCACCGCGGCGCAGAACGTGTGAATCGGCCCGCCCCCACCCCCGCCCCCGCCCCCGCCCACTTGCCGGAGCAGCTCCTCCCCCAGCGGCTCGTAGCCCGCCACCATGTCCGGGTTTCGCATCTGATCGGTGGCATAGCTCGGACCGTCGGCGGCAATTTCGCGCGCGCGCGCCATCATCCGCGGCACGAGGTCCGCCGTGAGCTTGCCGCCCTCGCTCTTCAGCACCTCCAGCTCCGCGCCGAACACCTCCATGCTGCGGCGCTTCTCGGGCGCCACCGCGTCGTTGCACACGATCCGGCAGCGATACCCTTTCACCGCGCACACGAACGCGAGGGAGATGCCGGTGCTCCCGCCAGTGTATTCGACGACGGTCATCCCCGGCTTCAGGTCGCCGCGGCGCTCGGCACGCTCGATCATCGACAGCGCCATCCGATCCTTGTAGGAGCCCGTGGGATTGTAGTACTCGAGCTTCACCCACACGTCCGCCGCGCCCTGGGGCACGACATGCGACAGGCGGACGAGCGGGGTGTTCCCGATGGCGCTCAGCATGTCCGTTGACACGACTGCTCCTGCGGATGTCGATGCCATGAAGATCCCCGCGACGTCTTCCCCCTCAAGGTCGGCCACTGACTCGAAGCCGGTCTATCGGCGCGTTGACCACGCATTGAGCCCAATCGTCATTGTGTTGTCATGCCCGCCGAGCATGCTTACGTTCCGAACGTGACTCCCACCACGCCGCTCCTGACGGCCGAAGAGCTGCTGCACACCAGCATCCCGAACAAGCACACAGAGCTGGTTCGTGGTCATCTCATCGTGCGCGAGCCGCCGGGAGGCCGCCACGGCAGCGTTACGGCGAATCTTGGCGCGCGACTGTGGGCTCGTGCGGACCGGACCGGCGCAGGCGTGCTCTTTGTCGGGGATACCGGCTTCACATTGGCCCGAAACCCCGATACGGTGCGCGGTCCGGACATCGCGTTCGTTCGAAAGGAGCGGCTACCGGCGCCC
>JBOHSP010000082.1:0-7803 GCA_050733275.1 Gemmatimonadales bacterium | reverse complement strand
CGGCCTCGGTCATGACGACGGCGGTGAAGGGCAAGTCGGTCACCGAGGCCGAATCGCTCTTTCAGGCTTTCCGCGACATGCTGGCGGGCGGCCCCGTCGCGCCCGGCAAGCTGGCGGCGTTCGGCGGCGTGCGGGCGTTCCCGAGCCGCATCAAGTGCGCGAACCTCGGGTGGCACGCGCTCCACGCGGCGCTGCAAAATCAAGCCGAGCCCGTGACGACCGAAACGGCGGGCGATTTCTGATGCTCGACGCCGCCACGCTGCGCCGCGATTTCCCCATTCTCGAGCGGCGCGAGAACGGGCATCGCCTTGTCTACCTCGACAACGCCGCCACCACGCAGAAGCCGCGCAAGGTGCTGGATGCGCTGCTTCACTATTACAGCGAGCACAACGCGAACGTGCATCGCGGCGCGTACGCGCTGGCGGTGGAAGCCACGGACGCCTACGAGGGGGCGCGTACCGCGGTCGCGCGCTTCGTCAACGCCTGGGCGCGCGAGGCCGTCGTGTTCACCCGGGGGACGACCGAAGCGATCAACCTGGTCGCGGCATCGTGGGGGCGGACGAACGTGCGGCGCGGCGACACCGTGGTCGTCACGGCAATGGACCACCACTCGAACATCGTTCCCTGGCAAATTCTCTGTCAGGAAAAGGGCGCGACGCTCCGGATGGTGGAGATCACCCCCGATGGCCGCGTCGACTTGGCCGACTACGGGCGCGCGCTCGAGCGCACGCCGAAGCTCGTCGCCTTCCCATACATCTCCCATGCGCTCGGGACGATCAATCCCGTCGCCCAGCTCGCCAAACTTGCCCACGCGGCGGGGGCGGTCGTGGTGGTCGATGGAGCGCAGTCCACCCCGCACATCCGCGTGGACGTGCAGGCGCTGGACTGCGATTTCTACGCGCTGTCCGGGCACAAGATGCTCGCGCCGATGGGAAGCGGCGCGCTGATCGCCAAGCCGGCGCTGCTGGACGCCATGCCGCCCTATCACGGCGGCGGCGAAATGATCGAGCGCGTGTGGGACGATCGCTCCACCTGGAACAAGATCCCGCACAAATTCGAGGGTGGAACGCCGAACGTCGAAGCCGCGATTGGGCTGGCCGCCGCCATCGCCTATCTCGAGGGGATCGGCCTCGATCGCGTCGCCGAGCACGAGCAAGAGCTCGCGCAGGTTGCCATCGAGCGACTCGGCGAGATCGAAGGCGTGAAGGTCTACGGACCGCGTGATCACCGCGCGGGTGTCGTCCCGTTCACATATGGGGACATCCATCCCCACGACCTCGCCACGATTCTCGACCGTGATGGCGTCTGTGTTCGCGCGGGACATCACTGCACGCAGCCCTTGATGCGCCGCCTGGGCGTCGCGGCGACGGCGCGCGCGTCGTTCTACCTCTACAACGATGTCGACGACGTCGAAGCGCTGGTTACCGCGGTGCGCAAGGCGGGCGAGCTGTTCGGCGTCGTGCCGGCCTAGGCCAGCTCCCTCCCCCTTCCCTCAGCTCCCTTCCCCCGTAGGTTCGGACGGATGGCGCCACCCATCGTCCAACTGGACGGCGTGACCAAGCGCTTTGCGGGTCACACCGCGGTGGCCGCGCTGTCGCTCGCCGTTCCCGCCGGGACCATTTACGGCCTGCTCGGACCGAATGGCGCGGGCAAGACCACCACGATCCGCATGGTGATGGACATTTACGAGCCCGACGAAGGCACCGTACGCCTGTTCGGGACGGCGCAGGGCGGCCGCCAGCACTCGGCGCGCATCGGCTATCTGCCCGAGGAGCGGGGCCTGTATCCCCGCATGCGGGTGCTGGACGTCCTCGTGTTTCTCGCGGAGACCAAGGGCATCGCGCGACGCGCGGCGCGGCTCCGGGCGCTCGACTGGCTGGAGCGGCTCGGGCTGGCCGACTGGCGGCTACGCAAGGTGTCCGACCTGTCCAAGGGCATGCAGCAGAAGGTGCAGTTCATTTCGACGGTGCTGCACGATCCCGCCCTGGTAGTCCTGGACGAGCCGTTCGGGGGCCTCGATCCCGTGAACGCCCAGGTGCTGCGAGAGACGGTCATCGACGCGCGGCGGCGCGGCAAGACGATCCTCTTCTCGACGCACATCATGGAGCATGCCGAGCAACTGTGCGACCAGCTCTGCATCATCGCGCGCGGGCAGAAGCTCGTGGACGGAAGCCTCGCCACGGTGAAGCAGCGGCACGGCGGCCGGCACGTGCGCGTGGCGTTCGACGGCAGCCAGGGCGACGCCGCCCGCGTGTTCGCCGACCGGCGGCTGGTCGCGCGCGTGGAGGACCTCGGCCAGCAGGCCGAGCTCGAGCTGGCGCCGGGCGCCGACGCGCAGGAGATCCTGCGGGCGCTGGTCGCATCGGGGGCGCGGCTGCTGCGGTTCGAGCTGGTGGCGCCCTCGCTGCACAAGGTGTTCGTCGATCTGGTCGGTCCGGAGGCGGCGCGCGCCGCCGCGGTGCCCGCGGCCGATGCGTAAGGTCTGGGCGGTGCTGCGCCGCGAGTTCGTCGAGCGGGTGCGGACCAAGTGGTTCTGGGTTGCCACGCTGCTGGGCCCGCTGTTCTTCGCCGTCATCCTGGTCGCTCCGGTGCTGCTGGGCCGGAGCGGCGGGATCCGGTACATCGCGGTGGTGGACGAGACGACGTCCGGCTTCGGCTCCCAGGTGGCGGCCGAGCTGACCGCCGAACCCGGCTTCGAGGCGGAGCCGGTCACGGCGGACTTCGGCGTGCTGGATTCCCTGACGCGCGAGGTCGCCGCCAAACGCCTGGACGGCTTCGTCGTGCTCCCGGCCAACGTGATCGAGGTGGGGCAGGCCGAGTACCGCGGCTCCAACGTGTCGTCGATTCAGGCGATCGAAGACCTCCAGCGGGCGCTGAGTCGCATCGTGGTCAAGGCGCGGCTCGCGCGGGAGGGCGTGAATCCCGTTGTGGTGGACCGGGCGCAGATCCGCGTCCATCTCGCCACCAAGAAGATCTCGCGCGGCCGCACCACGGCCGAAAGCGCCGGCGGCACGTTCCTCGTGGCCTACCTCATGTCGCTGCTGCTGTTCATGGCGATCTTGCTGTACGGCGTGAACGTGACCAGCTCCGTGATCGAGGAGAAGACGACGCGCATCATGGAGGTGCTGGTGTCGTCGCTGCGGCCGTTCGAGATGATGCTGGGCAAGGTGCTGGGGACCGGCGCCGTGTCGCTGTTCCAGTTCCTGATCTGGGCGGCTTCGGCGCGCCTGCTCATCAGCCAGCGCCACGTGTTGCTGGAGATGCTGGACGTCCCGGCGGCGGGCGCGAGCCAGGGCTTCGCGATGCCGTCGCTTCCGGCGGCGACCATAGCCGTGTTCTTCGGGTTCTTCATCGGCGGGTTCCTGCTGTATTCCGCCATGTTCGCCGCCGTCGGCGCCATGTCCAGCAGCGAGCAGGAGGCGCGCCAGGCGCAGCAGCCGGTGACGTTCCTGCTGATGATCTCGTACCTGTCGATTTTCGGGCTCACGAACGATCCGAGCTCGCCGTTCTCACGAGCGATGTCGCTGATTCCGTTCACGTCGCCGATTGCGATGCCCGTCCGCTTTACGGCGGGGGATTTAGGAACGACGGAGGTACTGCTCTCACTGGGGATCCTGGTGGCGGGGATTGCGGCGGTGACGTGGGTGGCGGCGCGGATTTACAGGATGGGCATTCTGATGACGGGCAAACGCCCGAACTTTCGAGAGCTCGTGCGGTGGGTTAGAACGGCCTAGGGTTAGAACTGCCTAGGACCGCACTACAAAAGCAGGACCTGCACTACTAGACGCGGCAGACGCAGCAGCGGTAGTCAGTCAGCGGGATTTGGGACGATCGGACGCCTGGCTGACTTTCTTCAGCAAGCCGAATAGGGTCTTGCTCGTCTCCGTCGCGAGCGCCTCCAACCGACCGAACTCAGCCGGACTCACGTACGCGAGGTCGTGCGCAATTGCCAGCGCCGTTTGCACCTCGGCGAGTGATGCCCAGGCAGTGTCGAGGAACTTGCGATAGTCGCGGGTCCCTTTGCGAGTAGATCCTTCGGCAATGTTTAGGGGAATGCTGTACGAGGCTCGCCGGAGCTGATCGGCTAGCCGCGCCTGCTCGTAATCAGGGAATCGCTGCGCCGCCTTCGAGCATTCGACGGCCAATCGCTCGGCATGCTGCCAGGCTTTGAGCGTATGATGGTTTGGCATGCGACAGGATAAGACGCGCCCAACCCAGCACCATCATCGTTTTTGCTGGTCCTGGACCCGGTAAACGCAAACCCGCTGTTGCGTCTGCTGCGTCTAGTAGTGCTTGTCCTGCCTTTGTAGTTTTGTAGCATGGACTTTGACGTAATCGTCGTTGGTGGTGGTCATGCGGGCACGGAAGCGGCAGCTATGGCCGCTCGCCTCGGCGCACGCACTCTCCTGCTCACCTCGTCCCTGGACACCATCGGAGCGATGAGCTGCAATCCCGCCATCGGCGGCATCGCCAAGGGCACCCTCGTCCGCGAGGTCGACGCCCTCGGCGGCATTATGGCGCGCGCCACCGATCGCGCCACGATCCAGTTCCGGATGCTGAACCGCTCCAAGGGTCCGGCCGTCTGGGCGCCGCGGGCGCAGTGCGACCGGACGCTGTATAAGCGCGCCGTCCGGGAGCTGCTCGAGGAATTCCCTGCCCTGACGCTCACGCAGGGGATGGTCACGGAGCTGCGGCTCGACGGCGCGCGCGTCGGCGGCGTCGCGACGGCCGATGGCCGGCGCTGGACCGCGCGCGCCGTGATCATCACCGCCGGCACGTTCCTGCGCGGCCGCATTCACCTCGGAACCGCTACCCAGATCCCCGCCGGCCGCGCCGGCGATCAGCCATCGGTGGAGATGGCACAAGCCATTGAGAGGCTTGGACTTACGGTGGCGCGCTTCAAGACGGGAACGCCGCCGCGGGTGGACGGGCGCAGCGTTGACTGGAACAAGGTCGGGCGGCAGGACGGGGACGACGCCCCGTACCACTTTTCCTTCTATCAGTGTGTCGAGCGTCCTCGGCAACTGCCGTGCTGGATCACGTGGGCCGGCGACGAGGTGAAGGCGATCATTCAGCGCCACCTGAAAGAGTCGGCGCTGTACGGCGGAGCGATCAGCGGCCGTGGACCGCGCTACTGCCCGTCCGTCGAGGACAAGATCGTGAAGTTCCCCGCGGCCCGGCGCCACCAGGTGTTCCTCGAGCCCGAGGGATTGGACACCCACGAGTTGTACGTGAACGGGCTCTCCACTTCCCTCCCCGTGGCGGTCCAGCTCGAATTCCTGCGCGCCGTGCCGGGGCTCGAGCGCGCGGTGATGACCCGCCCCGGGTACGCGATCGAATACGACTACTATCCGCCGACGCAGCTCACGCCGTGGCTCGAGGTGAAGACGGTCGAGTGTCTGTTCTTCGCCGGCCAGATCAACGGGACGACAGGCTACGAGGAAGCCGCCGCCCAAGGCGTCACGGCGGGGATCAATGCGGTGCGCCGCATCCGTGGGCAGGAACCGGTGATCCTGGGGCGCGACGACGCCTACATCGGGGTGCTCGTGGACGACCTCGTGACCCGGGGGGTGGATGAGCCCTATCGGATGTTCACCTCGCGTGCGGAGTTCCGGCTGCTGCTCCGCCAGGACAACGCGCTGCGGCGGCTGCTGCCGCTCGCCGAGCGGCTGGGATTACTGAACGGCGCCGAGCTGCGCCGCGCCGAGGGACGGTTGCGCGAGGAGGAGGCGGTGCTGGCCGTGGCTCGGGAGACGGGCATCACGCCGGCGCAGGCCGACCCGGCGCTCGCGCCGAGCGGCACGACGCTAGCGGCGACGGAGCGCATCGCGGTCGTCGCGAAGCGACCGGGTGTCTCGCTGGGGGCGTTGCTCGCCGCGGTGGGCGCCGGCGAGGGGATCGATCGGGAGGCGGTGCTCGCCGCCGAGATCGAGCTCAAGTACGACGGCTATCTGGCGCGGGAGCGCGACGCGGCGGCGCGGCTGGCGGAGCTGGTGTCGTTCGCGCTGGCGCCGGACCTTCCTTACTTGGAGCTCCGGAGTCTCGCGACCGAAGCGCGCCAAAAGCTCGACCGGGTGCGGCCGGCATCACTCGCGCAGGCGGCGCGAATTCCCGGCGTCTCCCCGAGCGATCTGCAGAACCTGGTTGTCGAGGCGACGCGCTGGCGGCGCCGCGTCGCCTAACTGCGTCTGCCCTGGGGGATTAAGACTTGGAGGGGGGTTGTTTCACGTGAAACCTCGACCTTTCGTTTCACGTGAAACCGGCATATATTGGGACGCCAGGTCTGGCGTGTCTTTGTAAGTCATTGTGAGGCAATTGTTTACAACATGTCTCGCGTCATTGCGATCGCGAACCAGAAGGGCGGCGTCGGCAAAACGACGACGGCGGTGAATCTCGCCGCCTCGCTCGCCACCGCCGAGCGCAAGACGCTGCTGGTCGACGGCGATCCACAGGCGAACTCGACGAGCGGCGTCGGCATCGAGCGCGATCGCATCCGGCACTCGCTCTACAACGCGCTGCTCGACGGCACCGCTCTCGCGCAGGCGCGCTTTCCTCATGTCCACTTTCCCTACCTCGACGTCATTCCCGCGACGCAGGATCTCGTGGGCGCCGAGATCGAGCTCGTCGGGCAGAACGCGCGCGAAACGCGAATGCGGCGCGCGCTGCGCGACCTGCGTGACGAATACCAGTACCTCGTCATCGACTGTCCGCCGTCCCTCGGGCTGCTGACGCTCAACATGCTGACCGCCGCGGACAGCGTGGTCATCCCGATTCAGTGCGAGTACTACGCGCTCGAGGGGCTGTCGCAACTCCTCAACACCATCAAGCTCGTCCAGCGGAACTTCAATCCGGCGCTGTCGATCGACGGCGTGCTGCTCACGATGTACGATGCCCGGCTCAACCTCTGCAAGCAGGTCGCCGAGGAGGCCAAGGAGTACTTCGGCGCCCGCATGTTCACCGTCACGATTCCGCGCAATGTCCGCCTGGCGGAAGCACCGAGCTTCGGCAAGCCCATCGTGCTCTACGACGTGCAGTCGGTGGGCGCGAAGAGCTATCTCGCCGTCGCCCAGGAGCTGATCCGCCGGGTGGAGCAGGGCGCGGATGCCGCGCCCGCGCCCGCGCTGCCCACCGAAACGCTGCCGGAGGTTCCCGCATGAGCGAAACCCTCACAGGCCGTCGCCGTCTCGGTCGCGGACTCGAAGCCCTCCTCGGGCCCACGCGGGAAGAAGCCGAGCGCGAAGGCAGCCTCGTCGAGCTGCCGATCCAGGAGATCCGGCCGAATCCCTTGCAGCCGCGCAAGACGGTCGACCCCGCCGCGCTGGACGAGCTGGTGTCCTCGATCAAGCAGGCGGGGTTGCTGCAACCCGTCGTGGTGCGGCGCGCGAACGGCGCCTATGAGCTGATCGCCGGCGAACGGCGCCTGCGCGCCTGCCAGCAACTGGGCTGGGAGCGCATCCCCGCCGTGCAGCGCGACGCCGACGACCGCACGCTGCTGACGCTCGCCCTGATCGAGAACCTGCAGCGCGACGACCCCTCGCCCGTGGACGAGGCGCGCGGCTACGAGCGGCTCATCGCGGAGTTCAAGCTCGCGCAGCAAGATGTGGCCGACGCCGTCGGCCGCGACCGCTCCACCGTGGCAAACGCGCTGCGCCTCCTCAAGCTCCCGGAGCCGGTGTTGCAGATGCTGCACGACAGCCAGCTCTCCGTGGGGCATGCGCGCGCGCTGCTCGCGCTCGAGGACCCGCGGGCCGCGACGCTGCTCGCGCGCGAAGCGGTCGCGCAGGGGCTGTCGGTGCGCGACGT
>JBOHSP010000081.1:0-4140 GCA_050733275.1 Gemmatimonadales bacterium | reverse complement strand
GCACCAGCCGGCCCGCCAGCGCCCCCGGCGCGCCGTCGAAATCGGCCGGCGTCAGACCGTGGCGTTGCAGCACCCGGTCGACCCGCGATTCCAGGATCACCCCCGACCAGCGCGCCACCGGCGCGGGCGCCGCCACGCCCAGCCGCTCGAACAGCGGCGCCGCCGCCGGCCGGTAGTCGAGCTCGGCGGGCCCCGCGAGGTAGGCCACGGTGGGAAACAGCGCGGCCTCGACCACGGGCCGCAGCAACACATTAGGCGACAGCCGCTCCGGCGCCTCGGCTGCCACGCGTTCGAGGTCGGCGCGGCTGAAGCGCTCGTTGCCGCGCCGGGTCACGTACGTCGAGCCGTCGGGCCGCAGCCGGTCACGCCCCGCCGCGCCGTCGAGCAGAACCGGGCTGAACCCATCCGGCAGGACGAAATCGAGGGCCTGCAACAACCACGGGGCCATCACCCGCTTGGCGGCGCGGTCGTGCGACCGGAAGACCGCGAGTCCCCGGCTTTCGAGCAGGCAGTGGAGGGCTTCGGCGGCGGCGTCCGCCAGATTGGCGTCGGGGCGATAGGCCGCGTCCAACCACTGCAGGACGGAGGTTTTGTACTCGGTATCGGGCAGCGACTCCGCGAGGGCGTCCAGGGCGGCGCGGACCTCCGGTCCGCAGGGCTCGCGGAACATCGGCAGCTGCGGCGCCTGGTGCGGGCGCTCGCGGATCACGATGCGCACCGGCTCCCCCGCAGCGTTCAGGACCCACGCGTGATTTGCCTCGGCGAAGTCGTGATCGTCCCCCGCCACCCAGAAGACCGGGACTACGCGGCCACCGCGCTCCTGCTCCAGGCGCCGCGCCAGGGCGATTGCCGAGAGTGCCTTGTGGATCGTGTAGAGCGGGCCCGTGAACAGACCCGGTTGCTGCCCGGTCGTGACCGCCAGCACATCGCCGCGCGCGAGCCGCTCGCGCGCCGGTCCGGGCAGGACGGCCGCCAGCAGGTCGGCGCTGACGCGCTTCGGCACGCCCGCCGGAAGCGACGGCCGTGCCTGGAAAATCGGAGTGGACACCACACGAGAGATCACGGCCGGACCGTCACTCGCCGAAGACGCCGGCTGTAACGCGGCGATGGGGGTCCCGGTTCCCGCACGGTCGTTCCCAGCCAGCTTTAGCCGCCCCGATGGTAGGGCTCTCCGCGGCGGATCGTGTGCGCCCGGTAGAGCTGCTCGTACAGCACCAGGCGCGCCAGCTCGTGGGGGAAGGTGAGCCGCGACAGGCTCCAGATCTTGTCGGCGCGCCGCAGCACCGGCTCCGGCAGCGCGACGGCGCCTCCGATGGCGAACGTCACGTCGCGCCCCTCCAGCTCCCAGCGCCCGACTTGATCGGCCAACTCGATGGACGTCGAGGCCTCGCCGCGCCGCGACAGCGCCACGAAGTGGGAATCCTCGGGCACGGCCCCGAGCACGCGGCCGTCGTCCTTCACCTCCCGCTCGTCCACCCGAGCGTAGCGCCGCAGCCGGTCGAGGTAGTCATCGCAGGCCGCGCGCAGCGCCGCCTGCCTGATGCGGCCCACGGCGACGACGCGGTAGCGCATCAGGCATACATCCCACGCAGCCGGTGCATCGCCGCCACGCGATCGATGGCCAGCATATACGAGGCGATGCGATTCGCCACGTTGTGCCGCGCCGCCATCGCCATCACTTCGGTGAACGAGCGAACCAGAATGCTCTCCAGCCGCCGGTTCACCGTCTCCTCGTCCCAGAAGTACCCGCCGCGGTCCTGGACCCACTCGAAATAGCTCACCGTGACCCCGCCGGCGTTGGCCAGGATGTCGGGGATCACGAACACGCCCTTGTCCTCGAGGATCTTGTCGGCGGCGGCGCTGGTCGGGCCGTTGGCCCCCTCGCAGATGATCTTCGCTTTGATGTGGGGAGCGTTCTTGCGGGTGATGACGTTCTCGGTCGCGGCGGGCACCAGCACATCACAGTCGAGCACCAGGAGCTGGTCGTTCGGGATCGCGTCGGCGTGGGGATACCCCGCGAGCTGGCGCCGCTCCTTCACCCAGCGCAGCAGGTCGGGCACGTCGAGCCCCTTGGGGTTGTGCAGCGCCGTGGCCTTGTCCGAGACCGCGACGATCGTGGCGCCGGCCTGCGCCATCAGATCGGCCGCCACCGAGCCGACGTTGCCGAAGCCCTGGATCGCGATCCGCGCGCCCTGCATGCTCAGCCCCAGCTTGGTCAGCGCTTCACGCGTAACGATCATGCACCCTCGGCCGGTCGCCTCGCGGCGACCCAGCGACCCGCCCATCTCCACCGGCTTCCCCGTAACGACGGCGGTGACGGTGTGGCGCTTGTGCATGGAGTAGGTGTCCATGATCCACGCCATTATGCGCTCGTTGGTGTTCACGTCCGGCGCCGGCACGTCGGAATCGGGTCCCAGGATCTCGATGATGCCCGCGGTATAGCGCCGCGTCACGCGCTCCAGCTCCGCGATCGACAGCGCCGTGGGGTCGCACACGACCCCGCCCTTCGCCCCGCCGAACGGGATGTTCACCAGGGCGCACTTCCACGTCATCCACGCGGCCAGCGCCTTCACTTCCTCGAGCGTCACGTTGAGATCGAAGCGGATGCCGCCCTTCGCGGGGCCGCGCGACGTGTTGTAGAGCACCCGGTATCCGGTATAGACCTCCACTTCACCGTTGTCCCGCACGATGGGGATGGAGATGATGATCTGCTTTTCCGGGTTGCGGAGCACCTTGTACAACCCGCTGTCGAGGCTGAGGAGCTTGGCCGCGTGGTCGAAGCGCTCCATCATCGCCTCGAACGGATTCTCCTCGGCGAGGAACGTTTGCTTGTCCGGCCGGATGATCGCAGGTTCGCTCATAGAAGTCGTCGCAGCATGCCCTCCAGGACGCGGGTTACCGCGTCGCCGTTCAGGTCCCAGCGCACCACGAGGTCCGCGACCAGCGGCTCGGGCGCGTCCGCGGGCCAGCGCTCGCGGAGCTTCACCGCGTCCTTTTCCGTGACTACAACATAATCGGCGCTGCGGGCCGCCTGCGCGAGGCGCTCCACATCGGCCGGCGCATAGGCGTGATGGTCTTGATACGCCACGAGTTGCACGCTCGCGCCGCACGCGCCCACCTGCGCGGCGAAGCTCTGGGGATCGGCAACGCCCGCGGCCACCACCACCCGCTTTTCCGCCAGCGCATCGGCCGGCGCGCGCCGCCCCGACCGCATCCCGGTGAAGCCGCCGAGATCGAGGTGCACGGCCGCCACCACCGTGCCCGGCCAGCGGTCCTTTAACCACCGCGCCAGCCGGTGTGCTGCCTCCGCCGGCACGCGGCGGCGCGTCACGATGATGACGTCGGCGCGACGCAGCGCGCCGAATCCTTCGCGCCACGGGCCCGCCGGCAGCGTCCAGGGGACCGCGCCGATGCTCTCGGCCGCGAGGACCGCGACGTTCACGTCGCGCGCGACATCGAGCCGCTGAAAGGCGTCGTCCAGCACCAGCACCTCGGCGCCCGCGGCGCGCGCCCGCGCCGCGCCCGCTGCGCGGTCCGGATCGGCCACCACCACCGCCGACGGCACCAACCGGGCGTGGACCCGGTCCTCGTCGCCCACGCCGTAGCCCCGCAGCAGAATCCCGGGCCGTTTCCCCCGTGCCGCGACAAACGCCGCGATCCAGGCGGCGAGCGGCGTCTTGCCCGCGCCGCCGACCGCCAGATTGCCGACCGCGACGGACGGCAGCGGCAACGCGCGGGTCCGCAGCACGCCCCACCGATACAGCATGGCCCGCAGCCACATCAGCACTCCGTACACGATCGCGAGCGGCAACAACGCGGCGCGCGCCGCGCGCGCCCCCGGCCCGCGGCCGCGCCACAGCCAGTCCGTCACCCAGGCCGTGGTCACCGCCGCCCTGCCCCGCCGGTGAGGTCGCGCAGGCTGCGTGCGACCGCTTCCATGCCGCGCCGCAGTCCGTCCTTCCCCGGCGCGACGGCGATCGGCGCCCCGTAGACGACCTCCACGACCGTGAAGGGCTTGGGAATGCACATGCGGTCCCAGGTCGGCAGCCACCAGGCGCCGCGCGGCCGGGCGCTGATCGGCAGCAGCGGCACGGCCGCATGTTGCGCGGCGGCCACGGCGCCGGGCTGCACGCGCTCGAC
>JBOHSP010000080.1:0-7573 GCA_050733275.1 Gemmatimonadales bacterium | reverse complement strand
CTCCGGCTTGAGCCGCGGGTTCACGAACCGCCACCCGACGGTCGTATCGGCGACCTCCGGCGGCCGCCGGCTCCACGGCTGCGCCTGCTTGAGCATCACGTAGGGCGCGCGCGTCAGGTTCTCGACGCCCCCCGCGATGAACGTCGTGCCTTCGCCGGCCTTGATGGCCTGGGCCGCGCTGGCGACCGCCTGTAGTCCCGAGCCACACAGCCGGTTCACGGTCTGCCCCGGAACGTCGACCGGCAGCCCCGCGAGCAGCAGCGCCATGCGCGCCACATTGCGGTTGTCCTCGCCCGCCTGATTGGCGCAGCCGAGGACCACGTCGTCGATGGAGGTAGGATCGACCCCTGAACGCTCGACCACCGCCCTGATCGGGATGGCGGCGAGATCATCAGGACGCACACCAGCAAGCGCCCCACCGTGCTTTCCAACGGGCGTGCGGAGCGCGGCGGAGATGAAGGCGTCCTTCACAGCCCTACCCATACCGTCTTGGTTTCGAGGTACCCCTCGAGCGCTTCGCGGCCGAGATCCCGCCCGAAGCCCGAAGCCTTGAATCCGCCGAACGGCGCGCCGGAGTCGTAGAAGTTGTACGAGTTGATCCACACGGTCCCCGCCCGGATCGCCCGCGCGGTGCGGTGCGCCTTCTGGATGTCGCGCGTCCAGATGCCGGCCGCGAGCCCGTACATCGTCTGATTCGCGAGCCGGACGGCGTGCTCGACATCGTCGAACGTCAACACCGCGAGCACGGGCCCGAAGATCTCCTCGCGCGCGATCGTCATCTCGGGCTGCACGGCGTCAAACACCGTCGCTTCGACGTAGTAGCCTTTGCCGTTCGGCCGCACCGCTTTGCCGCCGGCGACGAGCTGGGCGCCTTCGGCTTTCCCCTTCTCGATGTACGACAGCACAGCCTCCTGCTGCTTTTTCGACACCAGCGCGCCGAGCCGCGTGTTTTTGTCGAGGGGGTCGCCGGGCACCAGCTTCTTCGCCCCCTCGGCGAGCTGCTCGACGACCTGCTGGTGCACCGCTTTCTCGACCAGCAGACGTGACCCGGCGGCGCAGACTTTCCCCTTGCCGTAGAAGATGCCGGTCTGCGCGCCGCGCACGGCGGCTTTCAGGTCCGCGTCGGCGAAAACGATGTTGGGACTCTTGCCGCCCAGCTCCAGGGTCACGCGCTTGTTGGTGTCCGCCGCCATCCGCATGATCTGGCGTCCCACCTCGGTCGAGCCGGTGAACGAGATCTTGTCCACGTCGGGATGCCGCACCAGCGCGGCGCCGGCCGTGGAGCCGCCGCCGGGGACCACGTTGAATGCCCCCGCGGGCAGTCCCGCCTCGAGCGCCAGCTCGGCGAAGAGCAGGGCGGTGAGCGGCGTTTCGGACGCCGGTTTGAGCACGACGGTGCAGCCCGCGGCCAGCGCCGGCGCGAACTTCCAGCTCGCGATGTTGAGCGGAAAGTTCCAGGGGACGATCGCGCCGACGACGCCGATCGGCTCGCGCAGTGTGTAGGTGAAAAACGGCCCGTCCACCGGCAGCGTGTCGCCGGCGATCTTGTCCGCCCACCCCGCGTAGTAGCGCAGGGTGTTGACGGTCATCGTCAGCTCGATCTTCGACTCGAACAGCGTCTTGCCGTTCTGCGCCGTCTCGAGCCGGGTGAACTCGTCCAGCCGCTGCTCCAGCAGATCGGCGGCCCGAAACAGCAGGCGCCCCCGGTTCCGGGCGGACAGCTCGCGCCACTGCTGCGACTCGAAGCAGGCCTTCGCGGCCGCGACCGCGTTCTCGACGTCGGCGGCATCCGCCGCGGCCACGTCGGCCAGCACTTCCTCCGTGGCGGGGTTCACCACGGCGAAGCGCTTCCCCGAGACGGCTGGGCGCCACTCGTTCCCGATGAAAAGGTCGGTCTTCACTTGCCCTTGAACTCCGCCACCCGCTTCTCGTTGTAGGCCGCGAGCCCCTCCTTGGCATCGTCGCTTTGGAACAGCTGCTGTTGCAGCTCGCGCTCGATGGTGAGGCCCGACTCGAACGGCACCTCGGCACCCGACTGCACGGCCCGCTTGATCAGGCCGACGGCCTTGGCCGCCTTGTGCGGCGGGCAGAACTGCCGGGCGTACAGGAGCACCTGCTCCCAGTACGAATCGGCGGGGAAGACCTCGTTGACGAGACCGATCTCCTTGGCCCGCTCGAACGAGAACGTCTCTCCCTTCACCATCAGCTCGATCGCCAGCGACTTCCCGGCGAGCCGCGCGAGCCGCTGCGTGCCGCCGGTGCCCGGCAACACGCCGAGATTCACCTCGGGGAGCCCGATCTTGCCCGCGTTCTCCTTCGCCAGGCGGATGTCGCACGCCATCGCGATCTCGAGCCCGCCGCCCACGGTGTGCCCGTTGAGCGCCGCGATCGTCAGCTTGGGCGTGTGCTCGAGGCGGTTGAGCGTCTCGTTGGCGTGCAGGCAGAAGAAGTACTTGAAGCGGGGCGTGACCTTGTTGAGCATCGCGATGTTCGCGCCCGCCGAGAAGAACTTGTCGCCGTGGCCGCGCAGCACGATCACGTGCACCGCGTCCTCGAAGCGCGCCCGCAGGATCGCCTCATCGAGCTGGCGCATCATCTCGTAGGTGTAGGTGTTCGCGGGCGGATCGTCGAGCTCGAGGATCGCGAGCCCCTCCTCCACCCGGTACTGCACGAGCGTCTTGACTTGGGGTTCGGTCATAGTCGCCATGGAGCGTTATCCTCCTCCTCCCTGAACCGTGGGGCGCGCCTCGAGGAAGCCCCCGAGGAAGATGCGCGCCATGAGATCCGCCAGCCGGCGCGGGTCGATCTCGCCGGCCGGATCGTACCAGTTGTAGATCCAGTTCATCATGCCGAACAGGACGTACGCGGCCGCGTTGCGGTCCACGGCCGCCTCCTCGGGCGCCGCGTCCCGCAGCAACCCCTCGAGCAGGTCCACGTAGCGCCGCTTGATACCGCTCACCCCCTGCGCCGGCTCGTGCGACAGCACCTTCATCTCGGGCATGTGGTGCGCGAAGAACGTCACGTGGTGGCGGATGAACGCCTGCAGCCGCTCCACCGGATCGCGCCGCCCCGCGATCGCGCGCTCGGCCCCCTCCAGCACCCGCGTAAAACAGCGCTCCTGGATCAGCGCCAGCAGCTCGTCCTTGCCGCGGACGTAGTAGTACATCCCGGCGAGGGACATGCCGCTGGCGGCCGCCAGGTCCCGCATCGTCGTGGGGTGGTAGCCCTTCTCGGCGAAGACGCGGGCGGCGCGGGCCAGCAGGTGATCGAGCCGTTCGTCGTAGGGGCGCATGGGTTCGAACGAGCGTTCGAATTGGGAAGCTATGGGCTGGTTCGGGGAACTACAAGGTGCCGGGAGTCTTAACATTGATCTCCCATGCACGTCCCACCCCACGAGCCCATGGCGCTACCCGAGCCGCTGAGTGCACCCGCCTCAGACGCGGCGTTGATCGCCGCCTGGCGTGGCGGGGACGAACAGGCGGCGGCGGAGCTGGTGCGGCGCCACGCCCGGCCCCTGGCGCGCTTTCTCGCCGGGGCGGGCGCGCCGGACGCGGAGCTGGACGACCTGGTGCAGGAGACGTTCATCCGGGCGTTCCGGGGCGTGCAGCGGTTCCGCGGTCAGTGCCAGTTCCGCACCTGGCTGCTCGCGATCGGCGCGAACGCGCTGAAGGACTACGGGCGTCGGGGGCGCGCCGTGCGGCGGCTGGTGCCGCTGGAGGACGGCGTTCGCGACGCGGGCGGCACACCGCACGAGCTGGTGGAAGCGGACGAGGCGGGGGCACGGCTCGCGGCGGGGCTACGGACATTGCCGCGGTTGCAGCGCGACGTGTTTTTGCTGCGGGCTCAGCAAGGGCTGGACTACGGGGAGATCGCGGCCGCACTGGCCACGACGCCGGGGGCGGCGCGGGTGCATTACAACCATGCGGTGCGACGGCTGAAGGAGATGCTGCGTGAGGAGTGACGATATGAACGGCGACGCTGATGACGGCGCGCTGCGCGCGCTCGCCCGGCGCCTCGGCGCCGGGGCGGCCGAGCGGCTGGATGTCGAGCGCACGGCGGCGACGGTCGTGCAGCGGCTGCGCGAGCAGCCGGGGACGCAGCGGGCGTGGCTCCGCATCGCGGCGGCGGTCGCGGTGCTGCTGGGCGGCGGCTTCGTCCTGCGCCAGGTCCTCACCGGATCGGACGCGCCGGGGCAGACCGCCTATTTCGTGGCTGACGACATCGTCGACCTGACACCCGAGGAGCTACGGGAAGTGCTCGCGGCGATCAACGATACGACGGAGCTCGAGATGCCCGTGCCCGATGCGTTGGGGGGGAGCCTCGAACAACTGGATGCGCAGCAGCTCCGTGCCGTGCTGCGCACCTTGGAGGGATGATGCAGCGACTGTGGCCTGCCGTCATGCTAGCCGTCATGGTAGTCCCCGTATCCCGGAGTCTCGCACAGGAGCGGCGACCCGCGGACACCCCGGCTGCGGACACCGGCGAAGCGCGGCGCTTGCGGCGCGTCATCGAAGAGCGATTCGCCCAACGCGTGCAGCAGGAGTTGGACCTCACGCCGGATCAGCTCACCAGGCTGCGCACCACGCAGGAGCGGTTCGGCGAGCGGCGGCGCGAGCTGCTGCGCCGGCAGGGCGAGCGGCGGATGGCGTTGCGCGATCAGATGCAGCCGGGCGTGGCGGCGGACGCGGACAGCGTGCGCAAGCTGATGGACGCCCTGCACACGGGGCGCGCCGATCTGCTGCGGCTCGAGCAGGACGAGCACCGGGAGCTGGCCGATTTTCTCACGCCGGTGCAGCGGGCCCGCTTCGTGCTGCTGCGCGAGCGGCTGCAGCGGCGGGTGAACGAGCTGCGCGAGCGGCGGCGCGAGCGGATGGGGCCCAGGCGGCCCCGCGGCCCACGCGACGGGCGTCCACGACGCCCGCCACGTGGTCCAGCCGGCACCTAAGCTAGGGCCTTGGACAACTGCTCGCAGCGCCCGAGCAGGGCCGGCTCACTCAACGGCGCGCCGGCACCACTCAGGAAGTTGAACCAAATCCACGGATTCCCGCCCACACCACCGAGGACGGGCTGCTTGTTGAACGTGACGTCGAGCCCGGGCGGAACCAGTTGCACGGCCACCACCGCATCCGCATTGGCGCGATGCGGCCCGTCCACGGGATTGTCGTTGTTCTTGAAGATGAACACGGCATCGAGCCCCGCGGCGACGTCCAGATCACCGTTCAGCGTGATTTCGGGTCCGGGGCTGTTGGCGCAGTCCTGGACCGCAATCGTCGCGATGGCGTGCGCCAGGCTCGAGAAATCGACCTGCGTGTTGCCTTGCAGACCCTGGACGCAGCGTCCGAGGAAGATCTCCCCGCTCACCGCCTGGCCGTTGCCGTCCTCGAGCTGAATCCAGATGAAGGGATTGCCGCCGACACCGCCCAGCACCGGTTGCTTGGGAATCGAGATGCTGGTGTCTTCCGGCACGACCGAGAGGTCGACATGCGCGTCATCCGTAAACGTATGGGTGCCCTTGACGTTGTTCGTAAACGTCATGCGGGTTCCGAGGCCGCCGAGCGTCATCGCGCCGGAGATCGTGATGTAGGGACCCGGCGAGTTGTCGCAGCCGGTCACCTCCGTCGTCGCAAGGACGCTCACCGGCATCGAGAACGTCTGCTCCTGGGTGATCGGCGACGCTGTGGTCGTGAGGTCGGCGGCGAGGCCTTCGGGCCCCGCGGCCGTGTCACGACAGGCCAGGGCGACGATGCTCCCCAGCAGAATACACAGCGTTGCGTTGAGACGATGCATGATGCCTCCAGTGTGAGTGATCGGTTACATCCTGTCACCACAAGGCGGCCTCAGGCGGAGCAACATGCATGCCCGGCAGCTTGCAGCGTCGGTGGACGCGGCGAGCGCGAGACAAACGTCGTGGGCGCGCGACAGCGGCGTGGCGCCGCGGCGACCACGGCGACGCGGGTCAGATCTGGGGTGAAACGCCGCGTTACCTTTTGGCGGCTCGCGGCATCTCGGCGCCGGAGGATGTGATTATATTCCGCCGCGCGCCCGAGTGGCGGAATGGCAGACGCAACGGACTCAAAATCCGTCGGGGGTAACCCCATGAGAGTTCGACTCTCTCCTCGGGCACTACGAATCTCGCCCACCGCACCGCAACAGGGCCCCAAATCGAGCCTTACCCGGCAGTCGACGTGACGAACATCACATAGTAGCGTCGGGATAACCGTACACTTATCCATGCATCGGAGCCGGCGGCGCCCTCGGTGTCCGCATGTGAACTGCGCCAGCAACTTCGATCTCACACGGTACTAGGGGGCTTCCCATGCGACCGCTGTGGTGCCTGCAGTTCAGCGCTCTCGTGATCGCGATGGCGGGTGGTGCGCTCACCGCCTGCCGAGGGGGCGGGTCAGCCGGCCCGTCCAGCGGTGAGCCGGTGGTGACGAACTCCCCCGACGACTTCCATTTGGTGTGGAGCGACCTGAGCACCTTCACCGGAAGCCGAAACTATACCTGGGTCAACAACGGTACCCGGGCCACCGTCACGCAATCCAGCTCGGGGCTCACGTCCGCCGACTCGGTGAAGCTCATCATTCGCAACCCGAGCGGCGCCGAGGTGTACCGCGGCGACTTACGGGTCCTCGGGGGCTTCCAGAGTACGACGACGAATGCCGGGAACTACACGATCCGCATCGAAATCCGCGGGGCGACGGGCACGATCGATTTCCGGGTGCAGCGGAGCGGGTAACCACAGAGGTGACGTCGATCCACCGGATCCTCGGCGCCGCGCTCGCCGCCCTCGGCCTCGCCTGCAGCGACCCTGACGACGCCGATCAATCCTCCTTTTTCCTGTGGGGCATGCGCCCCGGCATGCAGCTCGACAGCGCGGAGCAGTTCCTCATTCGCCAGGACAACAGGCCGTGGGAACGGTGCGAGGGGGGAGACACGGGCGTGCGGCGCTGCGTGCGGTCAACGACCTGGGTGAGCGGGCGCCTCGAAGCCGTCGCGGGCCCCGATGGTCGCGTGCTTTACCTGTCGTTCGCGCCCTCGCCCATGGAGTACGGAACCGGTCGCGACCTGATGTTCGATAACGACTTGAGCGGCATGCAGCAGCGCTGGGCCCGCACCAAGGACGTGCGCATGGACCCGCACGGCGTCAGTGAAGCCAATCCCCGCGGCATTGCGGAATTCAGTACCGCCCGGGGCCGCTGGAAAGCGCTCATCACCTTCGATGGACGGCGCTGTACCGGATCGAGCCGGGCTTGCCCAGCGCTGATTCAGCTGCTCGATTGGCGGGCCGCTCAGGGGTACGCGGAGCTCTCCGTTCCGCCGGCGCCACGATAAGCGCAGGCTGGCCCCCGCCTGGAGTGAAACGAACGTGAGGGTTTAGGGCGGCGTGACGATGTTGAAGGCCGCGCTGGTCGCCGTCTGCGCGCCCGGAGCCGTGGCGACGATGGTGAATCCGTTGCCGGGACGATCCACCGTCAGATCGCCGAACGACGCCACGCCATTCACCGCTGCCACGTTGAGCGTCCCCCGCAGGAACGCCCCCGTCGGGTTCGCGCCGATCCGGAGGCTCACG
>JBOHSP010000079.1:0-3314 GCA_050733275.1 Gemmatimonadales bacterium | reverse complement strand
GTGCTGACCCGGCCGCGCGCCGGCACGGCGCTCGCGCCGGGGGCCGGACTGATCCTGGTGGTGAGCCGCGGCGCGCCGACGATCTCCGTGCCCGACCTGCTCGGCATGCCGTCGAGCGAGGCTCGCGCGCGCCTCGAGCTCGAAGGCCTGCAGCTCGGCACGGTGACCCGGCGCCGCACCGCGGACGCCTCGGCGGGCACCGTCGTAGCACAGCGGCCGGCGGCCGGCACCCTCGCGGCTCCGGGCACCGTGATCGACATCGTCGTGGCGAGGAGCCCCTGAGATGATGCAGCGTGGTGGTGGCCGCAGCGATGGTGCGGGGGTGCGGATCGCGCCGAGCGTGCTGTCGGCCGACCTGGCGCGGCTCGCTGAGCAGGTCGAGCAGGTGCTCCGCGGGGGCGCCGATTGGCTACACGTGGACGTGATGGACGGGCGGTTCGTGCCCAATCTCACGTTCGGGGCCAATATGATCGCGGCGCTGCGCACGCTCACGGACAAGCCCATCGACGTGCATCTGATGGTGGTGGAACCGGAGCGCCACATCGAATCGTTCGCCGCGGCGGGCGCGTCGGTGTTCACGTTTCACCCGGAGGCCACGATTCACGTGCAGCGACAGCTCGAAGCGGTGAAGCAGCACGGGATGCTCGCCGGGCTGGCGCTCAACCCCGGCACGCCCCTGACACACGCCGAAGAGGTCGTGACCGATCTGGATCTCCTGCTGATCATGACCGTCAATCCGGGTTTCGGGGGGCAGGAGTATCTCCCCGCCGCGACGGACAAGATTCGGCGCGCCCGCGCACTGCTCACGGCGCACCGCGCACGCTGTTTTCTGGAAGTGGACGGCGGGATCACGGCAAAGACGATCGGCGAGGCGCACGCCGCGGGAGCGGACACGTTCGTAGCGGGAAACGCCGTGTTCGGCGAGCCCGATCCGGGACGCGAAGTGCAGGAGCTGCGCCGCCGCTGCCGCGAGGCGGGAGGCGTCCCCGTATGACCAACCGCCAGCAGTGGACGCTGATCGCCGGCCTCGTGGGGACGGCCGTGTTCGGGGTCGCCCTCGCCGTCAAGTTGCGGCCGCAAATGGCCCTGCTGGGAGTGGGCTCGCGGGCTCCGGATTTCCAGGCCGTGGATCTCCGGGCCGCTCGCCCGGTGACCATGGCGGACTACCAGGGCAAGGTGCTGCTCCTCAACATTTGGGCGACGTGGTGCGGGCCGTGCATTGAAGAGATGCCGGCGATGGAGCGGCTGCACCAGCAGTTCCAGGGCACGGACTTCCTGATCCTCGGGATCAGCGTCGACGAGGGGGGACCGGAGAAGGTCATGAAGTTCGCGAACGATCTCGGTGTCACGTTCGAGATCCTGCAGGACCGTTCCGGCGCCATCCAGGGGATCTATCAAACGGCCGGCGTGCCGGAAAGCTTTGTGATCGATCGGTCCGGCACGATCGTCAAAAAGGTCATTGGCGCGGCACAATGGGACAATGGCGTGAACGCCACGCTGATCCGGCGGCTGCTCGATGCGCGTTAGCCCGACGCAGGCGCTGACCCGCAACTGGCCCATCAAGGGCGCCGCGCTGTTCCTGGCGCTGATGCTGTACGTCGCCGTGCAGCTCCAACAGCCGGTGACGACCAGCTTCGACGTCACCCTCAACGTGCTGCTCCCGCCCGGCCGCACGCTCACCAACAAGCCGCCCAAGGTCCGCGTGCAGATCTCCGGGAAAGGCAGTCAGATCCTGAAGCTGCGGTCCCTGGGGGGCGACATCACCCGCCGCGTCCCGGACACGCTGGCGGCGTCGAGCTGGACCATTCACTTGAGCCCCGGCGACGTGGAGCTCGCGATTCCCAAGGGGGCCGACGTGCGCGTGATGGAAATCCGGCCCAGCGAGATCACGCTCGCGCTCGATACCGTCACCACCAAGCAGGTGCCCATCGTACCGCTGGTCACCATTGTTCTGGACTCGGGGCAGGTGTTGCTGGACAGCCTCGCGATGACGCCGCGCATGGCGCGGCTCGTCGGGCCCGAAAAGAACCTCGCCGCGATCGAATCGGTCACGACGGTCGCCACCGAGATCCGCGACGTGGTGGGCCCGTTCACGCAGCCGGTGCGGATCGACACGATGCCCCTGGGGATCGTGCGCATCGCCCCCAAGCAGGTGACGGTGACGGGGGAGATCGGCACGCTGGTCGAGCGCTCGTTCGGAGGGATTGAGGTGCAAACGGGCGCGGGAGCCATCACGAACTACGTCGTGACGCCGCCGCGCGTGGCCGTCAGCGTCCGCGGCCCCGCCGAGCGCGTGGCGGGGCTCACCCGCGACAGCCTGCGGGTGGTGGCGCACATCACGAATGCGAGCGGCGGGGTCGCGCGGATCACCGTGATCGCACCGCCCGGCATCACGGCGCGCGCCATCCCCGACTCGGTGACGCTGCGCCGGCGCCGCGGCCGCCGTGGCTGACGTCGTCCTCGGCATCGAGACGTCGTGCGACGAGACGTCCGCCGCGGTCCTGGTCACGGGCGGCGGGGGCGACCACGACGCCACGGTTGACCTCGCGAGCCTGGTGATTCTCTCGCAGGACGTCCACCAGGTGTTCGGCGGCGTGGTGCCGGAGCTGGCGAGCCGCGCCCACCTCGCGGCGCTGCCGGCCGTGGTGGACCGGGCGCTGGCCCAGGCCGGCGTGACGCTGTCCGCCGTCGACGCCGTCGCGGTCACGGCCGGCCCCGGCCTCGCCGGCGCGCTGCTGGTGGGCGTGGTGTACGCCAAGAGCCTCGCGTTCGCCGGCGACCGCGACCTGATCGGCGTGCATCACATGGAGGGGCATCTCTTCGCCCCCACGCTCGAGGATCCCGACCTGACGCCGCCGTTCGTCGCGCTGCTCGTGTCCGGCGGGCACACCCTGCTGCTCGACGTGCCGGCGTGGGGCCACTACCGCCTGCTCGGCGAGACGCGCGACGACGCGGCGGGCGAGGCCTTCGACAAGGTCGCGAGCCTGCTCGGCCTCGGGTATCCGGGCGGCCCGGCCATCGAGCGGCTGGCCCAGGCAGGCGACCCGGCGCGGTTCGCGTTCCCCCGGCCGATGCTCGCCGAGGGGTTCGCGTTCTCGTTCTCGGGCCTCAAGACCGCCGTGCTCCACGCGGTGCGGGCGTCCGCGGACCTGGAGCGCGACCGGCCGCACCTCGCGCGGGGCTTTCAGGACGCCGTGCTCGACGTGCTGGTCACGAAACTCGAGCGGGCCGTGGCCGCGACCGGCTATCGGACCGCGGTGCTGGGCGGTGGCGTCGCCTGCAGCCGCGCGCTCAGCGCGCTCGCCGCGCAGCGG
>JBOHSP010000078.1:0-4286 GCA_050733275.1 Gemmatimonadales bacterium | reverse complement strand
TGCGGCAGGCCCTTGGTCAGCGCCTCCCATTCGCCGCCGCCCGAGCGGCTGCGGTACACCTGCAGCTTGCCGTCCAGCGGGTAGTGCTCCGAGTCGCTCTTGATCGGGACGACGTAGATCGTGTCGGTCTCGTGCGCGTGCACGTCGATGACAAAGCCGAAATCGGTGGGCAAGTTGCCGCTCACCTCGCGCCACGAGTCCCCGGCGTCATCGGAGCGCAGCACGTCCCAGTGCTTCTGCATGAACAACACGCTGGGGCGCCTGCGGTTCATGGCGATGCGGTGCACGCAGTGACCGACCTCGGCGGTCGGGTCGGGGATGTACTGCGAGCGCAGCCCGCGGTTGATCGGCCGCCACGTCGCGCCGGCGTCGTCGCTCTTGAACGCGCCGGCGGCCGAGATCGCGACGTACATGCGGCGCCCGTCGGGGTCGAGCAGGATGGTGTGCAGGCACATGCCGCCCGCCCCCGGCTGCCACTGCGGCCCGCTGCCGTGACCGCGCAGCCCCGCCAGCTCGCGCCACGTCGTGCCGCCGTCGGTCGAGCGGAACAGCGCGGCGTCCTCCACGCCGGCGTACACCGTGTCGGGGTCGGCAAGTGAGGGCTCGAGGTGCCATACCCGCTTGAATTCCCACGGATGTTGCTTGCCGTCGTACCACTGATGCGTGGTGAGGGGCTTGCCCGTCGGGGGCGTGGTGTCGTAGACGAACTTGTTGCTCTCACCCTGCGGCATGCCGTCGGCCGACTGCGTGGGGCCGCCGCCGGGCGCCTCCCACGTCTTGCCGCCGTCACAGGAACGCTGGATGACCTGGCCGAACCAGCCGCTCGACTGCGAGGCGTACAGCCGGTTGGGATCGGCGGCTGACCCCTTGAGATGATAGATCTCCCAGCCGGCGAAGAACGGACCGTCTACCTGCCACTGCCGACGCTTCCCGTCCGCCGCCAGGATGAACGCGCCCTTCCGTGTCCCGACCAGCACCCGCACCGCCGTCATGGCTCCCCCAGCCGAGTGGAGCGTTTACGTTCGCCAGGCGGCGGGATTCGCGCCAGCGCGGGCATCAGCCCCGATACGAAGATCCTACGCGTGCGAGGCCCAGGCCCGCTCACCCGGGGTGTATGGCACGCACGGGTCGTAGCGTCCCGGCGCCTCGACGTAGCGCAGCGCCTGCTTGCAGCCGATCTCCGACGTGAAGTAGCCGAGCATGGCCAGCTCCTTCATCATGTGGAAGTAATGCTCGGGCGTGTCGTCGTCGTCGCCACGCCGCCGCGCGTCCCTATAGGCCTTCCGCTCGCGGTCGAGCTGCTCGAGGTGCGCGAGCCGCTGCGCCGGCGTCATCGCCATGAACCCGGCCGCCCCGATCTTCTCCATCCCTTCGCGGAAGACCGCCTGATCGCGGTCGTAGTACGAGTCGGTGACCATCAGGGCCATGAAGGCGCCGGTGTGCGCGGCCTTCGCGCCGGGGGTCTCGGTCTCGGGCAGGATCGTCTCCGCAACCTCGTCGAGCAGCGCGACGTCCTCGGGCGTGAAGGGGCCCACGCCCTGGTGCGTGATCCTGGTGCGGACGGCCGGCAGGACGCGCTCGGCGGCTTCGAGGAGGCCGGTTCCGCCGACCAGCGCGACGCCACCGAGGACGGCGGTCACCCGCCTGATAGCTTCTCGACGATCGATGTGTGTCGATTCCGGCATGGCTCCTCCAGCGGATAGCTGAGTGCTGACGGCTGACGGCTTACAGGTTGTGGCGCTTCAGCTCATCGACGGCGAAGTCCGCCGCGCGGGCCGTGAGCGCCATATACGTGAGCGAGGGATTCACGCACGACGCCGAGGCCATGCAGGCGCCGTCGGTGACGAAGACGTTGGGAGCGTCCCACACCTGGTTGTGCGCGTTGAGGACCGACGTTTTCGG
This sequence comes from Gemmatimonadales bacterium, assembly GCA_050733275.1. Taxonomy (GTDB): domain Bacteria; phylum Gemmatimonadota; class Gemmatimonadetes; order Gemmatimonadales; family GWC2-71-9; genus 20CM-2-65-7. Next base: position 2,384 of record JBOHSP010000078.1, on the reverse strand, counting down.
ATCGCGCCCCATCCGCGCCGTGCCCATCTCGTGGATCCCCATGCCGGGGAAGTAGTCGTTGTCGTACGTGTGCACGCGCTTCACGCCGGCCGCTTCGAGCGTCTCGGCCATGTCGTTGGCCATGTCCTTGCGCATCATGCGCTCGTTCTCGCCGATGGCACAGTCGATCGCGAGGACGGGGAGGCCCCATTTGTCCGTGCGGGTGCGATCGAGCGTCACGCGGTTCGCGTGGTTGGGGAGCATCTCGCCGAACGCGGTCGCGCCGATGGTCCACGGTCCCGGCTGCGCCGCGGCGTCCTTGAACCCGCCGCCCACGCCCAGCTCGGCGACGGCGCGCGACCAGCCCTGCCGGCTCGCGCCGCCCTGGTAGCCGAAGCCGCGCAGGTACTCGCGCTTCTCGCCGGGCAGGTTGCGGTAGCGGGGGATGTAGAAGCCGGTGGGGCGCCGGCCGTAGTAGTACTGCTGGTCGAGCCCCTCCTCCTCCAGCGACCCCGACGCGCCGACGCGGAAGTGGTGATCCATCAGGTTGTGGCCCAGCTCGCCGGAGCTCGAGCCCAGGCCGCCCGGCCAGAGGTCGGTCGCCGAGCGCAGCAGCACCCACGTCGAGTTCAGCGCCGAAGCGCAGAGGAAGATCACGCGCGCGGAATATTCGATCGTCCGCTCGGTGACGGCATCGAGCACGCGCACGCCGGTCGCGCGCTTCGTGTCCTTGTCGTAGATCAGCGCAGTGACGATGGCGAAGGGCTTGAGCGTGAGCCGGCCGGTGGCCATCGCCGCCGGGAGCGTAGACGCCTGGGTGCTGAAGTAGGCGCCGAAGGGGCAGCCGAGCCAGCAGGCGTTGCGGTACATGCAGGGCGAGCGGCCGGGGAGCGGCTGGGTGAGATTGGCGTTGCGGCCCGGAATGATCCGCCGCCGCCCGCCGAAGTGCCCGCGCAGCCGCTGGGCGACGATCTCCTCACCGCAATTGAGCGGCATCGCCGGCTGGAACTGCCCGTCGGGAAGCTGCGGCAGGCCTTCGCGGGAGCCGGCGATGCCGGCGAAGCGTTCCACGTAATCGTACCACGGGGCCATGTCGGCGTAGCGGATGGGCCAATCGGTGGCGATGCCGTCGCGCGCGTTGGCCTCGAAGTCGAAGTCGCTCCAGCGGTAGCTCTGCCGGCCCCACATCAACGAGCGGCCGCCCACATGGTAGCCGCGGAACCAGTCGAACCGTTTGATCTCGGTGTACGGCGAGTCCTTGTCCGACGCCCACCAGTCGAGGTTCTTCTCGTTGAGCGGGTAGTCGCGTTTCAGAACGGGATAGGCCTCTTCCATCGCAGTGGTGCGCCCGCCGCGGTGCGGATATTCCCAGGGCCCCTTGGTGGCGTTCACGTAGTCCTTGATGTGCTCGACGTTCTTGCCGCGCTCGAGCATCAGCACGGTGAGGCCCTTCTCGCTCAGTTCTTTCGCGGCCCAGCCGCCGGTGATGCCGGAGCCGACGACGATGGCGTCATAGGTCTGTGCTGGCACGATCCGCCCTCCCAGGCTGAGGCGTAGTTGGCGTCGGGCTATCATACGACGTGCGGGACGAATCGGCGAGCCTGTGTGGCTGTCGATCTTGCGGGGTGGGGTTCGACGGATTCGACGTACGGCGACGACGCGTCAGGGGACGACGATTCAGAGGGCAACGTTCAACGGCCATCATGCGGGACGTCGATGCGCTGCTGCTGGGGCGACGGACCTATGTGACGCACGCCGAGGCGTTCGAGTACGTCGTCTCGAAGACGCTCACGAAGCCAGCGGCAACGTGATCGAGGAGAGGAGGTGTTGCACCGCTGCCACACATCAGCGGCCCGCGGGATGACCGACCGCCGGGCCTCCTCCATGGCGGCCGGGCATTTCATATGCGGCGATCCGGAAGAGCCGATTCGCAGTCTCATTCACAACCCTTCCGGAGGTGTACCGATGGCGTTCCGCTCATGGAGTCGCCGCGCCGGTCTCGCGGTGTGCGCGAGCCTGGTTTTCGCGGCCTGTCGCGAGCCCAACGTGGCCGCGCTCTCCCCGGACACACCCCGCTTCAGCGTCACGCAGGTGTCGCAGGACCCCAATCCGAGTCAGCTGGAGGTCGCCGCGGTCGTGCCCGGTTTCGGCGGCTACTTCCTCGACGCCAGCGGCACGCCCGCCGTGTACCTGACCGATCCCGGGGAGCGACCCGCGGCCGAAGCGGCACTGGCCGCCTTCCTCGTGGATCGCGGGTTCACGGCGTCCGACCTGCGCGTCCTGCCCGGCGACTTCGAGTACACGCAGCTCGACGCGTGGTACCGGCAGGCGCGGCCCAACGCATTCCAGGTCGCGGGGATCATTCTGGGCGACGTGGATGAAGGCCACAACCGCATCCGCTTCGG
>JBOHSP010000077.1:0-2549 GCA_050733275.1 Gemmatimonadales bacterium | reverse complement strand
CGGGGAACCGTTCACGCTGCCGTTCGTGCAGGAGGGCGAGACGTCGCTATTGGTATATCTGGAGCGGTAGGCGGTCGGTGTGGCAGGCCCGCCGGACAGCCTGGAAGGGATGCCGGGCGCGCGTGTTGCGTGCGCGCTACAGTTGAGACCTCGCGCGCCAGCGGTAGGTTGTATAAGTGGCCGTCGCACCTCCGGTGTCGGTGACTAACAGTTTGCAGGAGGCCTCATGCGCACCATTCCTGCCGCTGCGCTGTTCGCACTCACCATCGGTCTCCCATCAATACTCGTGGCTCAGGAGCCACCGAAGCACGACTACTTCTACGTCGGCGGTGCGATCGAAGCCGACCGTGTTATCCCGGGGCTCGACTCGCGTTGGAATTATGGACCGACCCTCGGATTCTCCCTCCGGGCCGGCTACGGGCTGCAATCCGCACGATGGAGCTACAGCGTGGACATCGCGTATCACGAGCGGAGTCATGAATTCGGTCCGTTTGCATTTGGGTCCGATCCCGGCGAATTCCAAACGTGGTACCACCGCAGCGTCGCGGTGACACTCGATGTCACCTACGACCTGTCCCGCGGCGGCGTGCGCCCCTACCTAATCGGGGGGGTGGGCCTCTATCGCGCGTCTGTTACGAGCCGTAACAACAGTGGAGAGCGGTTCGACTACTCGCAGCTCGGCCTGACGGTCGCACCTGGCGTCGGGCTCCGGATTCCACTGGGCAGGACGGAGGCATTCACCGAATGGCGCTGGCACCTGTCCAGCGCCTCGAGTCGAGTCGTGTGGCCGCTCACATTCGGTCTGCGGTTTTGACCGACGCGACGCCACAACAGAAGAACTGACACCGGTCCCCCCGGACTGAGTCACCTTCCCGCGACACCATCCGCGGGACAGATCTACACCAGCGTGCAGTGACCACGCGGTGCATCGTTGTTACCAGGGGGAAGGCGTTCGCCTTCGCCCTTTTTGTGCTCGGCATCTTGCCGCACCACCTCGCCGCCCGCACCTTAGCTTGTTCCTTTGCACCCTCCGACCCTTGGCCTCCGCCGGTCCGCCGGCGGTCGTGCGTGAGGTATGCGACGTAACCACAGGCTCTTCGTTACCGGGCTCGCTTCGCTCTGCGCCCTGACCGCGGCGTGCGGGATCTTCGAGGCCCTGGAGGGCCCGCGGATTGCCGACGTGGCACTCGGCTATGCCGGCCCCACGATGATCGGCGTCGGGGATACGGCCGCATTCCAAATCACCGCGACGGTGGATGGCGAGTCGCTGGAGAATCCCCGGGTCACCGTCTCCTCCTCTGACCTCGCCATTGTCGAGGTGCTTCCCGCCGGCCGGCTCGCCGGGCGCGCGATCGGGCGCGTTACGCTCACCATTCGCCTGCCCCACTCGTTGCTGGTGGATTCGGTTCCCACACTGCTCCAGGACGTCCGTGTGCGCTCGGCCGGGGGGCCATGAGCAAGTGCTTCGGGTGTGCCACCGAGATCGCGCCATCGGCGCGCTACTGCGGCCAGTGCGGCTTGCCCGTCGTCGATCCGCAGGGCGCCACCGTCATCGCCCCGCCCGAGCCCGGCGAGGGGCTGGAGCAGCGGCTGCGCCATATCGTCTCGGGCGAATACGAGATCGATCGCGAGATCGGCAGCGGCGGCATGGCCGTCGTTTACCGGGCCACGGAAGTGGGGCTGGGGCGGGTCGTCGCCCTCAAGGTGCTGCGCCCGGATCTCGGCCTCAGTAAACCCGCCGCGGAGCGCTTCAAGCGCGAAGCGCAGATGGTCGCCGGCCTCGATCACCCCAACATCATCCCGGTCTACCGCGTGGGCCGGGCCGGCAGCCTGTTGCACATCGCCATGAAGTTCGTCGAGGGGAAGTCCCTCGACGCCGTCATCGATGCGCACGGTGCGCTTCCCGTGCCGGTGATCATCGGCGTGTTGCGCGACGCGACGCAGGGCCTCGCGTTCGCGCACGAGCGCGGCATCGTGCATCGCGACGTCAAGGGCGCGAACATCCTCATCGACCTGACCGGCCGCGTCGTGCTCTCGGATTTCGGTGTCGCGGTCCGCGCCAGCGACGTGGCGCTCACGGCGCCGGGGACCGTGATCGGCACGCCCGCGTTCATGAGCCCCGAACAATGCAGCGGCCTGCGGGCCACGCCGCAGAGCGACCAGTACTCTCTCGGCGTCGTGGGCTTCCAGATGATCGCCGGCGTCGTGCCGTTCGAAGCGGACACGCTGGCGGGGATGATGCAGCATCACTTCTTTACGCCGCCTCCCCCCGCGCGCACGTTGCGCGACGACCTGCCCGCCGAGCTCGCCGCAGTCGTGGAGCGGGCGCTCGCCAAGCGGCCCGAGGACCGGTACGAGACCACCAACGAGATGCTCGCCGCAGTCGAGGCGATCCCGTACTCCCAGGCGGACCAGCGCGAGTGCGAGCGGCTGCTGCGCGAGTTCGCGCACGAGGCCGCCGCGCCGCTGCCGGAGCCGCGCCGGCTGCGAGCGGACTCCAGCCCGACGCTGCCCCTCGTCCTCGGGGCCGCGGCGCCCCCGCGACGAGA
>JBOHSP010000076.1:0-7135 GCA_050733275.1 Gemmatimonadales bacterium | reverse complement strand
CGGCGACGGCGGGTCCTGCCACGGAACGGCTCGTCGTGCAGGTCCTGCCGGCGACCGTCGCGCGCCTCACGATCGAGCCGAGCGCCCCCGCCGTGCGCACCGGCGACGTCGTGCAGTTCCGCCCGGTGGCGCGCACGTCGCGGGGTCGCGCGGTGAACGACGTGGCGGTGGAATGGGCGATAGTCGCGGGGCGCGGCATCGCCCACATCGACCCGGCGGGGACGTTCGTCGCCGAGCTGCCGGGCACCTATACCGTGACGGCCGGCGTGGGCGGCCGCAGGGCGGAAGCGATCGTGCGGGTATCGGCGCGCGCCGTGGGCCGCGGCATCGAGGTCCGCGGCCGCCTGCCCATCACCATGAGCACCGCCGAGGTGTGGATCCATCCGTCGGGCCGCTGCGCCTACCTGTCCACGATCGCCGATCGCGTCTACGCCGTGGACATCAGCGACGTCACCAACCCCAGGATCGTCGACTCGATGATGACCGACGCGCGCATCGTGAACGACGTCATGACGACCGAGGACGGCACGTACGGCGTGTTCTCGCGCGAAGGCGCGTCCAACCGCAAGAACGGCATCGTCGTGTTCGATGCCAGCGACCCCTGTCATCCCAAGCCGGTGTCCGAGTACACCGAAACCGTCTCGGGCGGCGTGCACAGCGCGTACGTCTATCAGGGCCATGCGTACATCACCGATGACGCGACCGGCTCGCTGCGGGTCATCGACATCCGCGACCCCGCGCGGCCGCGCGAAGTGGCGCGCTGGCAGACGGAGCAGACCGCCGCGGGGCGGTATCTCCACGATGTGATGGTCGTCGACGGACTCGCCTATCTCGCCTACTGGAACGACGGGCTCGTCATTCTCGACGTGGGGAACGGGATGAAGGGCGGCAGCCCCACCAACCCGCAGTTCGTATCCCAGCTCAAGTACGACCTCAACGCGCTGTACGCCCGCGTGCAGCAGCTCTGGGGGCCGGGCTTCGTGCGGGGCACGCACACGGCGTGGCGCCAGGGGAAGTACGTCTTCGTCGGCGACGAGGTCTACGCGGCGCGGCCGTACGAGGGCCTCGAGGACGGCAATAACCTCACGTTCGGCCGGCTGCACGTCATCGATGTGTCCGACATCCTGCGCCCGCGGGAAGTGGCGTGGTACGAACCGACCGACGGCGGCGTCCACAACCTCTGGGTGGTCGGCGACACGCTGTATCTCGGCAATTACCAGGGCGGCGCGCGCGTGCTCGACATCTCGGGCGAGCTGCGCGGCGATCTGCTGCGTCAGGGACGGGAGATGAGCTGGATCCTCACGGCCGACTCGATGGGGAACCGGCCGCGGGCGCCGTTCGCGTGGGGGGCCGTCGTTCGAGACGGCAACATCTTCGTCCCCGACATCAACACCGGCCTGTGGATCCTGCGACTGGAGCCGAAAGAGGCAGTCGTCCCGTAGCGCGCTACTGCTGGCTTACGGTTTTGGTGCTGTCGGGACGGTCCCGAGCGGCGAGGGCGGCCCGAAACGCCTCCAACGCATCGTCAAAAGCGCGCAGCCGGGTGTTCAGATCGGAGGCGACCGACAGCGGCTCGCGGCCGGCGTGCTGCTCGCAGGCCGGCAGGCCCTTCACCAGGAAATCCATCCGCGCGACCAGGTGCCGCGCCGCGATGGCTACCGAGTCGGCATAGGCGGTCGGTTGCATCCGGGAGCGGCCGCTCGCGATGAAGCTCTGCGCGCTGGCGCACAGTCCGCCCAGTCGCCGGGCGGCCCGCCGTTTGCTGACCGAGTCGTCCGACTGCCGAGTCCGCATGACGCGATCGATGCCGTCGTGCAGCTGCGCCACGCCGCGGCCCGCGCTGCGTAGCCCATCGAGGTACCGGAGCTGCTCCGGCGTCGGGGGCGGCGGGGGCGGGGGGGGAGGCGGAGGCGGCGGCAGAGGCGGCGCCGGCGGCAGCAGGAGCGCGGGGAAGGACCCCGAATCGGCGCGCGTCGAGTCCCGCCGGGTGCTGTCCCGCCCGGTCGTGTCCTGCGCGGCGAGCGTCGCGGCCCCGCACACTGTGAGGCCGAGCACAGCAGCCAGCCCCCTCAATCCCCTCCATTTGCTCATGGGTGGGTTATAATCACTTTATGGCCGTTCACGCAACCTCCCTGGTGATCAAGTCCTTCGAGGATCGAGCGGACGCGCTGACCCATTTCTTCCAGCGCGCCGGTGAAGCCCCCCGGCTGATCGCCTACGACGATATGCTCGGCTGTCCGCTCGATCAGGCGCTCGCCGCGCTGGAGTGGACCGGCCAGGTGGGCATTCTCGCGGCTGACGACCTGGTCCACGCCGCGCGCCTCGGCGCCGATTCCGCCGCCGCCGTCGTCGAGCGCAAGGACGGCGAGCAGCGCTCCTACGTGTACTTCGGACCGCGCATGGATGCCCCGCCCGCCGATCCCTACGAAGGGACGCTGCTGTACGACGAGCCGGGCGTCCGGGCCTACATCTTCGGCGATCGCGCGCACGCGATCGCGCACTTCCTGCGCGCCACGCACGGCCGCGGCGCGATTCTGAGCCTGTTGTCGCGGCGCGCGCCGGAGTTGCGGCACATCCGCCGCTGGACTCAGGCGCTGTTCGCCGAGCCGTCGGCCGATCGCTCCACGCAGCTCCTCGCCGGCTGGTTCGCCACCGGTGGCGCGGGCTATCTGTTCCTCCCGCCTCAGCCCGGAGAGCCGCTGCAGTACTGCGAAGTGGCCATCGAGGGCTGATGTGGGAACGTGCACGGTGTGGATTCACAACTCCACATCGTGTGGATGGGCGACGGAACGGGTTGGACCGGCAGATGTTACCCTCCACACGCCGTACACATTGACGTGGCGTAACCCGAAGAAACATCGGCACTTGCGCGTTTTTGGAGGGCCCCTATATTGTTCCCACGCGGCCTGGAGGGAAGGGTTGGGACCTCGTGTCTCAGCAACGCCTTCAGGTCGAGTCCGAACGGAAATTCCGGGGAGGGCGCCGACGCAACCAAGGGCTCAGGCGCTCGCTGATCCGGGAGCCAGCTCGCCGGGTCGGGCAGGTGAGGCCAGTCGCGTTGCCTCATCCACGTCGAACTGGTGCCTCGACGTGCAGTGCGGAAGGTCGGTCCGCGACCCGATCTGACCCGTAGCACCCACATTGGCGAACCAGGCGGCCCGGCCAGGCTGTTTGGGGATCGAAGCCGGAGCCTCTGTCCACCCTACCGACACGGACGCAACAGTCCAAAGGTGGTGGCGGAGAGAAGAACGATAGGCGAAAGCCTACGACTCCGGGTAGCCAGTGTGTCGGAGCCCCCGGGCGTGCCTAGCGTGCCGACCCGGGGGCTTCGTGTTTTCAGTCCGGCCAAGAATATGTCTTTCGGTCCCCCCCAGCCCATGCGAACGTGATCTCGTTCGGTTTGGATCCTGGGCCGATTGTGATCTGCGCTTTGATCGTCGGTGCGTCCGGCGGGACCATGTCCCACTGGTCACCTCGCTGGATGTAGACGACTCGCACACCCTTTGGCTCATGCAGTCGCGCCTCAGCGAGCACCGGAGCCGTCAGGATAATCAGCATCCGTGCTTCGTTCTGTGCGACACCATTGCTTGACATGCCGGTCAGCACGTTGTGGAAGTGGCGATTCGGAAGCACCGAATCCAAGAGGGCAGATTCGTGAGGCTCGAAGTGCTGGGCCTGTTGCTCGTTGCCGGATCGCGCTTCGCTCGACGCTCGCACGATGCTGAGGCGCAGATCTTGTGCATAGCGGGGCGCAAAGAACGTCCAGTATAACCCGCTGATCCCAGCCAGCAGCACGAAACCGTTCGCAGACCACCGCACCCACGTACGTCGTGGTGGCGGCCTCCGCCCCAAGTAGCGCGGTAAGAGCAGGGCGCCCCAGCCAGCGCCCAATCCTGCCGCGACGAACACGGGAAATGCGGCCAGCGCGATGTACCATCCGGCGCCGGCCGCCAGGACGAGAGCGACGGCCGCGGCGCTCAACGCACCGGCGACGCGGAGAATGACCGGCGGCGCTTCGAAAAACTGCAGCAGGCGAACCCAGGCGAACACGACCGTCCCATATATGATCGCCGGAAGCAGCAGAAGCACGCTCCAGCCGGCGTAGAACCAGAGCAGCTGGACCGAGAAATGGGGCTCGGTCCAGCCTGGTCCTGGACGATCACTGTAGGGCAGGTAGCCTACCGCCGACGAAATCGTCAGGGTGATCACCAAGCCGAGGGCGAGGCAGATGCTATATGAACCCACCGCGATGACGTAATCTCGAAGGACCTGCTTCATGGACGAGAATCCTCACCCGGGTCTCGGAGCTTGCGGATCATCGTCAACGCTGCGCGGCGAGCCGGACCCAAGATCGAGTAGGACGCGACCGCTACGAGTTTGGCGACGAGATCCACCGAGCGCTCCATCATCTGCCAGGTGCGCCACCGCCCTTCAGACTTGTCATGGATCCAATAGAGCACGATCCCCATGTGATACAGCCACAAGAGATTCGGCAGCTCCGCGCGGATATCTTTGGGAACTGAGCGCGCTCCCGCAACGACCTTGGCGAACAGCTCGGTGGACTCGCGGCGCACCGGCTGGGATTCGGAGCTGAACGGGTTGAGTGGGCTGTTCGGATCTGCGGCCGAGCGGAACAAGAGACCTGCAAAGCGATGGTATGGCTCGATGGTTTCCAGCTTCTTGCGCATGACCCAGAGCAGTCGCGACTTGAGGTCCTTGAGCTCGTCGAGCTTCGTCCCTAGAGCCGCCGCGTGCTCGAGATGCGTGCGGTCGTAGAACGCCTGGATCAGGTGTTCCTTGGATGCGAAGTAGTAGTAGGCATTGCCGAGCGCGACCCCCGCCCGCTCGGCGATCGCCCGCATGGTCGCCGCCTCGTAGCCGCGCTCGCGGAACAGGGCGAGCGCGGCCTCGAGAATACGGGCCCGCGTGGCCACGGCTTTGGGCCGCGCCGGGCGTTCGACCGCCGTCGTCATGCCAACCGTGGGGTAGGCGTGCCGCCCGGCAGGTGCCCCGACGCGCGCCGGCCGAGCTTGAAGGGCATCCCGCCCAGCACGAGCAGCACCAAGCCCATCTTGACGGTGACTGATCTCCAGCAGGCGACCGAGTTGCTGTCCGAGGTAAAAACCAACCAGCCGGTGCTAACCACACCACCTCCCTCCGATGAATTTGAACACGTTCAACTACAGGTAATCTGGTAGGCCCAAAGGCGCCCGTCAAGCACAGTGTTGAACATGTTCAATTAGTTGAACTTACCGCCCATGACTCGTGGGGCGGTCGCCATTGACGCCCCCGGGACCGGTTGCGTCGCGATCCTCCGACCGAATTCTGACCAACCCCTCGGCCTCTGAGCGTCTACCTCGGCGCCTCAGCCCTATAGACCGCGCGTCCACCCAGCACCGTCATCAGGACGCGAGTCCCGAGAATTTCCGAAGGGGCGACGGTCATGATATCCCGATCCAACACCACAAAATCCGCGTATTTCCCTGCCGTCAGACTCCCGCTCTCGTTCTCCATGAACGCCGCGTACGCCGGCCACGCCGTGATCGAGAGCAGCGCCTCGTGACGCGTCGTGCGCTGCTCCGGCATCCACCCGCCAGGCGGGAATCCGTTCGCATCCTGGCGCGTGATGAACGAATGAAACGAGATCAGCGGGTTCACCGCCTCGACGGGGAAGTCGGAGCCGTTCGGGATGACCACGCCCGTGTTGAGCAGGGACCGCCAGGCGTACGCGCCCTGCGCGCGTGCCCACCCGATGCGGGCCGGCACCCAGTACATATCGCTGGTCTGGTGGCTCCCCTGCATCGAGGGAATCACGTCCAGCTCGGCGAAGCGCGGGATGTCGGCGTGATGGAGGATCTGCGCGTGCTCGATCCGGAAGCGATGGTCCGCGGTGGGAATCTCCCGCAGCGCCGCCTCGAACTGGTCCAGCACGAGGCGATTGGCGCGGTCGCCGATGGCGTGCACGTTGAGCTGGAACCCGGCGCGCAGCGCCCGCCGCGCGACACTGAGGATGCGCTCGGGCGGCGTCGTGAGGAGGCCGGTATTCCCCGGGTCGTCGGCGTAGGGCTCGAGCAGCGCGGCGCCGCGGCTGCCCAGCGCGCCGTCCGCCGACAGCTTGATCGCGCGGATCCAGATGCGGCCGTCGTGCAGCCCGCGCTGCGGCCCGCGGCGCATGAACGCGTCGAGCGTCGAGTCGTCGGCCCGCAGCATCACGTAATTGCGCAGGTTGAAGCGGCCGGCCCGGGCCAGCTCCTCGTACACGGCGACGCCTTCGGGCCCCACGCCCGCATCGTGGATTCCCGTGAGGCCCCAGCGGTTCGCCTCCGCGATCGCCGCGAGCGTCCGGTCGCGCAGCTCCGCCCGCGACGGCGGCGGGATCACGCGTCCCACGACGCCCTGCGCCGCGTCGATCAGCACGCCCGTGGGGGCGCCCGACGAGTCCCGGATGAAGCGGCCGCCGCTCGGGTCGGGCGTGGCCGCGGAGACCCGCGCCAGCTCGAGGGCGCGCGCGTTGACCAGCGCCGCGTGCCCATCGACCCGCGTCAAGTACACGGGGTTGTCGGGGACGGCCCGCGACAGCGCGGCGTGCGTCGGGAACCGGGTGTCCGGCCAGTCGTTCTGGTCCCAGCCTCGCCCGCGGATCCAGTCGCCCGGCCGCGCGTTCTTCGCCCGCTCGGCGACGCGCGCCACGACTTCCTCATAGGAGCGCGTGCCGACGAGGTCGACGGTGCGCAGCGCCTGGCCCAGGCCGAGGAGGTGCGCGTGGGCGTCGACCATGCCCGGGATCACGGTGCGGCCGGCGAGGTCGAGCCGCTCGGTGCGCGGCCCCGTGAACAGCAGCGCGCCGCGATTGCTGCCGACGAACAGGAGGCGGCCTCCGCGGACCGCCAGCGCCTCGGCGACGGGACGGTTCGGGTCGGCGGTGTACACGCGGGCATTGGTCACGACGAGGTCCGCCGGCTGCTGCGCCAGCAGCACGGCGAGGATGAGCATCATGGACGCAGCATTTCCTGCTTGAGCTGAGCGTAGCCCATGCCCTTGAGCCGGGAGATGCGCATCGCGATCGGCGGATGGGTGGCCAGCCGGTCGGCAAGCCAGCCTTCGCGGTTGCCGATACGCCGGCCCAGCGGATCCA
>JBOHSP010000075.1:0-1629 GCA_050733275.1 Gemmatimonadales bacterium | reverse complement strand
TGGCAGCTCGGGCGTGCGACCTTCATGCAGCTCGGCGCCACGGGGGTATACGGGACCAATCCCGATACCGCGCTGCAGACGACGCTCGGCGGGCTGGACTTTCGTTTCACCTGGCGGCCGCCGGCGCGCGCCCTGTACCGCGACTGGACCATCCGCGCGGAGGTCTACGGCCTGAAGAAGGAGCGGAGCGGCACCGGGGAATGGCGCTACGGCGGGTATCTCGGGACCACCTACAAGCTGGGCCGTCGCTGGATCGCTGGCGCGCGCTTCGACTACGTCGATACGCCGGAGGGACCCTCCGCGATCACGCGCCAGATCGTCCCCTCGCTCACCTGGTGGCAGAGCGAGTGGGTGTACCTGCGCGCGGAGTTCGCACGCCGGCTGACTCCCGCCGTCGGGGAGGGCCGCAATCGCCTGTTGTTCCAGGCCGTCTGGGCCATCGGTCCTCACAAACACGAGACATACTGATGAAACACCTCATCTTCCTGTTCCTGATGCTGCCCGGCGGGGGCCGCCTGGCCGCGCAGTCGGAGGACCCGGTCCAGGTGGTGACGTCGCTCACGACGTACGCCGCCATCGCCCGCGAGATCGTGGGTGAGCGCGGCCAGGTGCGCGCCATCGCCTCCGGCGACGAGAACCCGCACTTCGTCCAGCCGAAGCCGAGCTTCGTGCCGACCCTCGGCCGGGCGGATCTGTTCGTCACGACCGGGCTCGATCTCGAGCTCTGGGTGCCGACCCTGCTCGACAAGGCGAGCAATCCACGGATCGCCGAAGGCGGGCCGGGATACGTGGCGGCGTACGCCGGCGTGCCGCTGCTCGATATTCCCGCCACCGTGTCGCGGGCCCAGGGGGACATACACGTCTACGGCAATCCCCACATCTGGACGGACCCGCTCAACGCGGTGATCATCGCCCGCAACATCCTCACGGGCCTGAAGCGCGTCGCGCCGCAGGATGCCGACTACTTCACGGCGCGCGCGCAGGACTTCGAGGCACGCATCTACCGGGCGCTGTTCGGTGAGGAGCTGGTGCGCCTGCTCGGCGGGGCCACGCTCGCCGACCTCGACCGCCAGGGGAAGCTGTTCACGTTCCTCAATCAGCAGCAGTACCAGGGCGCCCCGCTGCTGACGCGGCTCGGTGGCTGGCTGCAGCGCGGGATGGGATTCCGCGGCAGGCTGATCGCCTGCTATCACAAGGAGTGGGACTATTTCTCCCGCGAGTTCGACGTGGCCTGTTTCGACTACATCGAGCCCAAGCCGGGGATTCCGCCCACGCCACGGCACGTGCAGGAGATCATCACCGCCATGCGGGACCGCAACATCCAGGTGCTGATGTCCACGAACTACTACGACCGGAACCAGGTGCGGCAGGTGGCGCAGCGCACCGGCGCCACGGCGGTCATCGTGCCGTCCAACACCGGCGGCAGCCCCGGCGTCCAGAGCTATTTCGCCCTCGTGGATCTCTGGATCGCCGAACTGGCCCGTGCGTTCGGGCGGGCGGAGGTCCCATGAGCGGGTTCCAGTTAATGCTGCCGCCGTTCCTGGCGTGCATGATCCTGGTCGCCATGCTGTCGTATCTCGGGCTGCACGTCATCGCGCGCGAGGTGATCTTCGTCGACCTCTCGCTCGC
>JBOHSP010000074.1:0-12604 GCA_050733275.1 Gemmatimonadales bacterium | reverse complement strand
CCGCCACCGCGGTGCTCCTGGCCCTGATGCCGCCGCCGACGGCGGTGACGCAAATCGCGCTCGCGACCCTCGCCGCGGCGGGCTTCGGCGCGGCCGTCTGGCGCCTCGTGCTCGACGACGCCGAGCGCACCGAGCTGCGCCGGGCCGTGCTGTGAGGCGGCTCTCCGCCGCGGCCGCGCTCGCCGGGCTCCTGAGCGGCGCCGCGTGTCACGAGGTAACGCAGCCCGCCGCCCTGGTCGTCAGCCCGGCGGCGCTGTCGTTCTCGGCCCGCGCGGGCGGCAGCGATCCGCCGCCGCGCTATCTCACCGTGTCGCGCAGCGACGGGGCGTCCGCGCGGTGGACCTGGTCCCTCACCGCTAACTGGATCGCGGTCTCGAGTGCCATTCATCCGTGGGTGGACGATACGCTCCCGGCGCTGGTCCTCGTGTGGGCCAGGACCGCCGGGCTGCCGCCCGGCACGCTGACGGGCAGCATCGAGATCACCATGGGCGCTGAGGTTCGCACGGTGCCGGTCACGCTCGATCTGGGCACGACACGCTCCCTCGCGGGGCGGTGGGTCGGCGCAGCGCCGGAGGCAAACGTCGCGTTGACACTGACCGATGATGGAGAAGGCACGATCGGCGGCAGCGGCGGCGTCAGTCCCGCACCGGGTGCCGTGATTGTCGGCGGCTCCTACGCAGATCCGGAATTGTCCCTAACGCTGGTGACCGCGGCGCGTGACTCGATCGCGCTCGTGGGGTCGCTGACGGACGACCACGTTATGGAAGGAACGTTGAGCGGCGGGCCGTTCACGAGCGTCGCAATCACGCTGTACCGGCAGTGAGCCGCAGCACGAGGCTCAACCCCGGCTTGAATCGCGGCGGTACGACGGCGTAGAGGAAATTCATGAGCCGCAGATAGCCGATCGGCCGCCCCGTGTCCTCCGCCCGGTGCCGTCCGAATCGATAATCGAAGTAGCTCGCGTACACGCATCGCTCCACGGCGAACCCCGCCGCGCGCGCATAATCGCGCAGCTCCGACGCCGTGTACTCGCGGAAGTGTCCGGGGTCCGCCGAATTGTCGCGCAACAGCTCGTAGGGATGCCGCCCGATGAGCATTTCGAGGCGTTTGTGCAGCGCCACCGCGTTCGGCGTCTGGATCAGAAGGATGCCACGCGGGCGCAGCAGGGTCTGGAGGAACGCCAGGACGTGCGTGGGGGAAACGTGCAGGTGTTCCAGCACCTCGGCCATCACGACGATATCGTACGCCGGGAGGTCGCGGCGCCAGCGATCGCGCGGCTCGGTGTCGTTGAGGTCGAAGCGGTAGTGCCGGCCTATCGGCGACGTGCTGTCCGGGGGAAATCCCAGTGTGTCAACCGGCGCGCGGAACGCCTGGTGCAGCATTCCCGTGAGCTTCGAAGGGCCGATGTCCAGCAGCCGCGTGGCGGGCCCCGCGACGTACGGGGCCAGGGTCTCCAGCGCGAACGCGTACCGCCGGGCGTGAAACGCGAGGTAGATGTCGGATGGGTCCAGGGCTCGGGCTTGTCGCACGAGCTCGCTCGGATTCACGCGACCAGCCCCCGGGCCGCGCCGCGCAACAATCCCCAGGCGACCCCGACCCGGCCATGAACCGCTTCGATGGCTGCCCGTGCCGGCCGCGTGACGGCGAAATAGAGCAGGGCGCCGATCCTGAGCCAGCCCGTCAGATTGCGCCGCAGGTACAGCGCCTGGGCGCGGGTGAACCGGTACGCCGCGGCCGGCCGCGCGCCATCCCGCCCCATCGTGCCCGCCACGGCGTGATGCGCGACGGCGCGCGGGGCGTACAGCACACGCAGCCCCGCGTCGCGTGCCCGGCGACAGTACTCGGCATCCTCGAAGTAGATGAAGTAGCACTCCGGGACGGGGCCGAGGCGCTCCCACGCCGATCGCGAAACCAGCAGGGCGCACCCGCTCACGAACTCGGTGGGGACGGGATCGTCGCCCGGCGGGAGCTCGTGATGGTGCACCGCGACGCCGCGCAGGCCCGGGAGCCGTCCGCCGGCATACCACACCGTGTCGCGGCGGTCACTTCGGTAGATCGTGGGGCCGACGATCGCGGCGCCGGGGATGCGCGTCATGGCGCGATGCAGCTCGGCGAAAAACGTTCGCTCCACCGTGGCGTCGTTGTTGAGGAGCAGGAAGTGCGATACCGCGGCATCGCGAGCCAGCTGCGCAAGCCCGAGGTTAACACCTCCAGCGAACCCGCGATTCTGGGGGGAGCGTAGCAGCGCGAGGCGCGGGTCCCCGCGGATGGCCAACCAGCGCTCCAGCGCGTCGGCCGAGCCATCCGCGGAGCCGTTGTCCACGACCACGACGCGCGCGGGCCCGGGCTCGGCATCGAGCAGCGACTCGAGACACGCGGTCGTCTGCTCCAGCTCGTTCCAGTTCAGGACCACCACGCCGATCATCGCAGCGCGCTGATGGAGATGGAGAAATCGGTGTGCGCTCGCACGGGCACGCCGAGATCGTAGACGCAGGGGAGCGATCCTTGAGCGGAGATCCGCAGCGTATCGCCCGCCAGCTGGCCCAAGAGCGGCGACAGGCCGAGCTGGGGGAACTCGCACCAATCGTAGAGCGCGCGCAGAGTCGTGACGCCCACGAGGCGTCGCGCGTGGTCGCCCAGCGTGGTGATCAGCAGCCGGCCGTCGCTGTCGAGGAACTCGCCGCGCACCGGTCCGGAGTCGGGGCTCGCCACGATGCGATACGAGCCGGCAAATGCTCCGTGGGTCCCCGTCGAGCCAAGCCACAACGTCGCCGCGAACGTGTCGCTGCGGGTCTCGAGCTCGTTGGCGATGCGTGTCATCACCGTGGCGGTATACACGCCCTCGATCTCGGGCCCGCCGGGGGCCGACGGGTCGAAGCTCATGCACGCGCTCGCCACGGTCGCGCACAGCACGGCGAGCACGTCAGGCGAGCGCCGTCTCATACACCGCGGCGGTGGCGCGCGCCGCCGCCTCCCAGGTGAAGCGCGCCGCGTGGGCGAGCCCGCGCCGCACGAGGTCGTCGCGGTGCCGGTCGTCCACCCACACGCGCGCGAGGGCGGCGGCGATCGCCTCCACCGACTGCGGATCGACCAGGACGGCCGCGCCTCCCGCGACCTCGGGCAGCGACGAGACATTCGAGGTGATCACCGGGCACCCGCATGCCATGGCCTCGAGGACGGGCAAACCGAACCCTTCCCAGAGGGACGGGAAGACGAGCGCCCGCGCGCCGGCGTAGAGCGACCGCAGATCATCGGCCGGGACGTAGCCGAGAAACCGGGCGGTGCCGTTGAGGCCGAGGCTGTGCACCACGCGCGCCACGTCCGCCGGGCGGAAGCCCTCGGGGCCACAGTGGACGAACGCCACGTCGCGCGCCCCGGCCGGGCTTCCGTCTCGCAGCAGGCGCACGGCCTCGAGCACACGGGGCAGGTTCTTGCGGGGCTCGACGGAGCCGACGGCGAGGACGTAGCGCTCGGGGAGGTCATAGCGGCGGCGCAGCGCCGGCAGCGTGGGGTCGTCCGGCGGGCGCGGCCCGCACGCCGCATCGACGCCGTGCGGGATCACCGTGATGCGCTCGGGCGCAACGCCCAGACGGTGCACGATCTCGTCCTTCGTGGCCTGCGACACCGCGATCACCGCGCGGGCGCGGCGCGCGAACCGCGGCATGACCAACGCCGCGTAGCGGCGAAACCACGGGCGGAACAGCTCGGGAAACCGCAGCGGCATGATGTCGTGGATCGTCGCGACCAGCGGGAGACTGTGGGGGCCTACCGGCCCCACGTTCCCCGGAAGGTGCAGCAGGCGGCAACCGCGGCGGCGCGCCGCGATCACGACTCCCACCTGGTGCCACCAGAGATCGCGGCCCAGCGTGGCGGCTCGTTGACCCGCGGTACGGGACGCTCCTTCCACCGGTCGCGCCCACCGGCTCGCGATCGGCACGAGGCGATCGCCGAGCCGGCGCTGCAGCGCGCGGCGCAGCTCGCGGATGTACACGCTCGTCCCGATGCGCCCGATCATCCCCTGGGTGAGGTCGAACGCGACGCGCGCCTCGCTCACACGCGCTCGCCAGCCTGCGCCAGCGTGACCGTCGTGCCCGCCAGCCAGAAGAAGACGTACGAAAAGAAGGGCGTGCCGAGCGGGACCGTGGTGGCCCCATTGAGAACGAGTCCCAGCGCCGCGACGCCGGTCACCAGCGCCACCGCGCGTGCCGCCTCGGAGTCGGTGCGACGCAACGCCCGAATCGCGGCGGCAATGATGCCGGCGATGATCGCGAGGTACAGGAGGAGTCCCAGCACGCCCATCTCGACGGCGTACTTGAAGTACTGGCTGTCGGCGGCGAGGGGGGTGAGTCCGAAGCGCGCGGCGGTCAGCCCGCCCGCGCCGATTCCGGCGCCGAGCGGCTGCTCGACCAGGTGCGTGAAGCCCTCGCCCCAGTCCTCCAGGTGCGCCACGCTGCTCCCCGTCTCCCACGTCAGCGTCTGCCACAGAAACGCCGCGAATTCGGGGACCGCGAGCAGGGCGACGCCGACGGCGACGGCTGCGGCGAACGCCGCCGATACCCCCGCACCCCAGCGCCGCAGCAGCGCAACGGTGAGAAACAGCTGCGCCACGCACGTCACGATCGTCATGCGCGTGACGGTGAGCAGCAGTCCCGCCCAGATCGTGCAGTACGCGAGCCACGCCAGCAGCCGATGCCGGGCGGCGCGGAAGGCCAGGACGGTGGCCGCGGGCACGATGATCAGAAACGGGACGGCAAAGCCCTGGCTGGAGAGGTAGGTCGAGCCGGCGCGCTGCACGACCCGGTCGCCGAGCACCGTCCAGTAGTTGTCGGGCAGTCCGTACGGGTTGTGCACCGTGGTGACGGAAAGTCCGAGGAAATCCTGAATGTAGCTGGCCGCTCCCAGGGCCACGAGCGTCTCGGGCGTGACCAGCAGCCGCTCGACGATCGCGATGACGCTGGTCACGACGCCCACCGCCGCGATGGCGCGGAGGTATCGGAAGTCGTGCCCCACCTCGGGTGTGGCGCGGCCGACGAAATAGAGCAGCGAGAAGAACACGGCATCGCGCCAGCCGAGCAGCCGCGCGCCCGCCGGCAGCTCGGTGCCGAACCAGTACTGGGCTCCCACCAGGTAGGCGAGGGCGATGAGCGCGAGACCCGCCACGGCGAGGTCGAGCCATTCGATCGCGGCCCGCTGCCCGCGGCCGCTCCCGGCGCGCAGTGCCACGAGCCCCACGAGAATCGCGACCAGCAGCTCTTTCCACGCGGCGATCGCGCGCACCGTCAGCGCAGGTAGCCCGACGCCGGCGAACAGCCAGGCAATGAGGACGACGTGGAAGGGCAGCAGCCAGATGAAGACCGAGAGCCCTCTGGCGAGCTTCATCCGCCGGCGCGGCGGCGCCGGGGCAGCGTCCCGGCCACCTCCCCGGCGATCCGGGCCGCAGTGCTGCGGAGCAGGCCGGCATCGCCGGGATGGCGCCGGGCCCAGTTCGCGAGCACTTCCCGGGCGGCGGCCCAGAGCAGGCCCAGGATGCCGCCCAGCACCATGGCCGTGATGAGAATCGGGATGCGGCGAGGCCACTCCGGGCGGCGCGGCGGCACGGCGCGGTCCACGATCGTGATCACCGGCGTCGTGTTCACCTCGTCGATGCGCGCCGCCTCGTATTCCCGCCGCAGCGACAGATACAGCGTGCTCGCCGTCTCCACCTGACGTCGATGCCGCCGCTCCTCCACCACGAGGGCGGGGGAATCCTCCCACAGGCGGTTGGTCTGATAGAAGGTGCGCAGCCCGTTCTCCGCGTCCCGCAGCTCCTCCTCCGCCGCCCGCACCCGGGTCTCGAGAAACTCGCGCCGCCCCTGCGCGCGCGACAGCCGTTGCTCCTTGTTGAACGCGCTGACGAGCCCGACGGCGCTGTTGGCGATGTCGGCCGCGAGCGTCGGCCAGCGGGCATCGACCTCCAGGAACAGGAAGCTGGTCCGGGGGTCGGTGACGACCTCCATCTTTTTCTCGAGCCGGCGCACCGCCACCTCGACGGCGCGCAGCGAATCGCGGTGGCGAATCCCGAAAAGCTGGACCAGGTTGGCGCTATCGCGGGGATCGTCCGTGCGGGGATCGGGGAAGCGCGACTGCACGAGCCGCGTGCGCAACTCGCGGCTGCGCAACAGCTGGGCATAGAATGCGGGCGAATGCGATGGGTCGCGCGACGACCCCACGCCGAGTTGCGACGCCACGCCCGCCAGGCCCGGGTCCGTCGCCAGCTCGGCGAGTCCCCGCGGCAGCTCGACGCTGGCGTCAGCCGTGACGAACGAGGCCGAGCCGCGGTAGGACGGCGGCAGCACGAACGACAGCGCCAGCGCCACCAGCACCACGATGACGGCCACGGTGAGCACGGTGCGCCAGCGGGCGAGCGTCCCCGCCAGGAGGGCGGCGAAGGTCAGCGGGCCGGACTCCATTGTGCGGCGCAACTTGTTGCCGTTGCTTCACTTCGTCAAGGAGGCGAGAACCGCACTTCGAGCGTCGTGTTGCGGGCGTCGCGGATCGCCAGGGGGTCAGGGTGGAGGTCGCAGGTGGTCAGGTTGTGAAAGAACACGTTGAGCCGCTCGCCGCGCGTGAGGGCGACCGCGAGCTGCCCCCAGGCGCTCTGGAACCCCGCTCGCAGGGTGGCGAACAGCGACACGTCGTGCGAGCACCACTTGTTCGGGGCCACGGACGTGATGGGGATCGGGAAGGTGTACAGGGCGTCGTCGTCCCAGCGGATCCGTCCCGCCGACAGCCCGACGCGCCAGCTCGGGGCGAAATAGTCGAGGCCCAGCCACTGGCTGGAGGCTCCCTGGCCGATCGCGGCTCCGATGACCTGGCCGCGTTGCGTGTAGCCCTGCTCGACGGCCCCACTCGTGTAGAAGCTCGCGACAGGGCGGTTACGATAGTTGGGGCTCTTCTCGAGGGAGGTCACTTCCGCCTGGAACCGCACCAGGTCACGTCCGCCGCGGACTGGTGTGGCCCACTCCAGCCCGAGCGTGTAGCCTTGCGACTGATTCGGCTCTATGAAGATCGACCGCACTGACGCCGGCAGCTCGGTTCGGGCCCACTCGAAGTGCACCGCGAACCGGTCCGCAGGGAATACCCACCGTCCGAACAGCGCCAGGATCTGCTCGCGCGAGGTGATCCGGCCCGTGTCGGGCGCCCAGCGCCAGCCGCGGTCCCGCACCACGTCGAAGACATGCCCGAAAAAATCTCCCCGATCGTGCATCCGCGCGTACACCGATCGCGCGATGCCGAGCGACAGGTCGGGCGCGAATTTTGGATGCCAGACGAGGGCGGCTCCGGATATGGTGCGGTGGTCGTTCGCCGCTCGAGAATCGAAGTAGTCAGACTCAGAGAGGTAGCCGAGGAACCAGCTACCTTCGAGCGCGCCGGCGAATGTCTCGAGCGGCCGCGTCGTGCGGACGAAGACGCGAGGGATTCCCGGGGCGTGATTGCTCACGACGATCGCGTTGCGGATCCCCGGCCCCCACCACTCGTTCGCGTTGCTGATCCCCACGGCCATCGCGCCGATCCGCGCCCCCAGTGTGCTCTGGCCCGGGTCCACGCGGCCGAATCCCTCGTCGCCGAAACGCAGCGGAACATCGATGGACGGCTCGAGGTGCCAGGGGGAGGAGAGGGGATGCCGGTCTGGCGGGCGGGCGTGCATCGTGAGCGGCGACGCGAGCGGGTACGGCCGGTTCTCGCTGGCCAGCAGCTCGGGAGCGAGCACGAGGAACCACCGTCCCCACTCGGCGCGGACCCCGAACCGCACGCGCTCGCTCCAGCCGCGCCCCGCCCACAGCGCGCCATCGTTGAACGAGAATGGAAGTGAAGAATTCCAGACGGCGCGCAGTTCGGGGGTCAGCAATGCCCAGCGCAGCCGCGTCGAGTCGCCGGGCAGCGCCGCCGAGCGGCTCAGCGCGGTACGCAGCAGATACCCCGCCGTGGTCTCGCCTTGCAGCTGCGCCAGCCGGGCGCGCTCGTCGCCCTCCCCCCCGATCGACTCGAGCGGATGGTGGGGGACGCCCTGGCCGGCAAGTGCGAGCGCCGGCCAGGCGATCACCGTGGCGAGAGTGAGTGCCGTCCGCATCCGTGTCCCTGTGGCGCAGCTAATCTACCACGGCTATCGTCTCACCGGCATGCGCCATCTGCTCGCCGTCTTCCTTTTAGTCGTATTTGCCGCACACGCCGCCGCGCAATCCGCGCCACGGCCGCTGTGGGGCGACGTGTTCGCCGGCGGCGAGATGGAGAACTATCTCCGCTATCTCCAGACACTCGGCGTCGTGCCGCTGTATCCGTGGGGCTTGCGGGCGTTTTCGGCCCCCGAAATCGATCGCCTCACTCCGGTGGACACCACCCATCCCTGGGCCAGCAGGCTGATAACCGACAACCGCCAACCGATAACCTTCTCATGGCTCGATCCCGAGGTCACAGCTCGCGCCAACACCACGTTCCCCTATGGCTTCAACGATGGTCCCGTGTGGGCCGGCCGCGGTCTCACTGTCAGCGCGCGGGCCGGGTTCGCGGCTCGGTACGGCGCGTTGTCGCTCACGCTGGCCCCGGTTGCTTTCGCCGCACAGAACGCCTCGTTCTCGCTGATGCCCAATGGTGCGTCGGGCGATTTGGCGTATGGCGACGGCGTTCTGAGCGGGTCGATCGATCGGCCGCAGCGCTTCGGCGACGGCCGCTATGCGCGCCTCGATCCGGGTCAGAGCACGTTGCGGGTCGACTGGCGTGGGCTCGCTGCCGGCGTCACGACCGCGAACCAGTATTGGGGGCCGGCGAGCGAGTTTCCCGTCATCCTCGGGAACAACGCCCCCGGCTTCCCGCAGGTCTTCGTGGGGACGGCACGGCCGGTCGATCTCTGGCTGCTGCGGCTGCACGGCCGCATCATCTGGGCGCGGCTGTCGCAATCGCCGTACTCCGCGGAGACCGCTGCGGACGGCGTGCGTTACGCGACCGGGCTCGCACTGAGCCTGACCCCGCGCGGCGTTTCTGGGCTCGAGATCGGGTTCACGCGGTTTTCGCACCAGCCATGGCCCGCCGGTGGACCGTCGCTGCGGGACTGGTTCGCGATGTTTCGCGGCGGTCAGGGAGACCAGAAGAATCTGGGAGATGTGAATCAGCTGGCCAGCGTATTCTTTCGCTGGGTACTTCCAGAGAGCGGATTCGAAGTCTACGGCGAGTATGGACGCGATGACTACAATCAGAACCTGCGCGACTTCGTGCTGGAACCCGATCACATCGGCGGCTACACGATCGGGTTTCGCAAGGTGGTGCGGCGGCGTGACGCTCGTCTGCTGGCCATCCGCGGAGAGATTCAGAACCTGCAGTTCTCTCATCTCGCGCAGGGACGAGGCTGGTCGCCATTCTACACGCACAGCGGCGTGCATCAGGGACACACGCAACTTGGCCAGGTCTTGGGCTCCGAAGCCGGCCCGGGGGGAGGGGGGTCAATCATCGCTGTGGAGTCGTATTCGCCGCGTGGCCGCTGGACCTGGGCGTGGACGCGGATGCTGCGGCAACAGCGGGGAGATCCGGCGGGGGCGAGCGCGCCCGATCCCGTCGGCCTGGACGTGCAGCACGCCTTGTCCGTGGAGCGGCTGGCATTTCGCGGGCGCTACGATCTCCTGGCGCGCGTCACGGCGGTGTACGAGTTTCATCGCAACTTTGGCGATGATGCGTTCAACCTCAACCTGATCGTGGGCGCCCGGATCGCGGCGAGGTAACGCGGAGGAGCGGACTGGAGGGGGAGCAAAATGGACGCGATTTGCGCCACTCCACGCGGTGGCGTCATGCTCGTCGTGAGTGCGGCTGTGGTGTGCAGTTGTGGTGAACCGACGGACCCGGTTACAGCCAGTCGCCAGTGGGCCGTTCAAAACAGCGGCACTGTGCACGACCTTCGTGCGGTCTGGGGTAGCGCGGCGAACGACGTGTTCGCGGTCGGCGGCGGCGGGACGATTCTCCACTATGACGGGATCGCCTGGACCGCTCACGCCAGCGGCACGTCGGCGGATCTGTGGGACGTGTGGGGCATTTCGCCAACAAACGTTTTTGCGGTCGGGCGAACTGGGATGCTGCACTTTGACGGAGCCACCTGGAGGCCACAAGATGGCGTCCCGCAAGCAACCCTGTTCGGTATCTGGGGGGACAGCACAGGCGCTGTATTCGCCGTCGGCCAGACCGCCATCGCTGCTGCGCTGGTCCTGCGCTACAATGGCACGGTCTGGCGCGCTGATACGCTGCCCACCGGGCCTGCCTTCTTCGGTGTCTGGGGAAGTTCGTCCTCCAACGTTATCGCCGTCGGCGTGGACGCGGGAATCTGGCGTTACAACGGATCGGGTTGGACGCACGACCTTGCCGTCGATCGATCGTGGGCCCTGGGCAGTGCGTGGGGCAGCTCCGCAAACGATCAGTATGCAGTCGGCCGGGTGATGAATAATATCGGCGGCGGTAGGAGCTTAGTGCTTCACTACGATGGGACCCGCTGGACCAGAAGGTCCGAACTCATTTTCGACAATCTTAGCTTTGCGGATATCTGGGGTTCTTCTGCCGATGACGTCGTAGCAGTGGGGCATCCCGTGACCGGCGCCGGTGAGCCGCTAACAGGAACGATCCTCCACTACAACGGTTTGCGGTGGAGTCGCGAGGCGGCTAATGCGTTCGGACCCCTGGGTGGGGTGTGGGGCATCGGCGATGAGGTCTTCGCGGTAGGCCCAAGTGGACTCATCGTGCATGGATCAAGGTAGGCTGACCTTGCCAGAACACGTACTCGTGACGGGTGGCGCCGGGTTCATCGGCTCGCATCTGGTCGATGCCCTGCTGGGCGAGGGGCACCGCGTGCGGATCTTCGACAGCCTGGAGCCGCAGGTACATGGCGACGGAGGACGGCAGCCCGTCTACCTGAACTCGGCCGCCGAGCTGGTGCGCGGGTCCGTGCTCGATCGCCAAGCGGTGGCGGCGGCCCTGGACGCCATCGACGTCGTCTATCACCAGGCGGCCCTCGTTGGCATCGGGCAATCGATGTACGACATGGCTCGCTATTGCGAGGCGAACACGGTCGGCACCGCCATCCTGCTCGAGGAGATCGTCCGGCGCCGCGATCGTGTCAGCAAAGTCATCGTGGCCTCGTCCATGTCGGTGTACGGCGAAGGAGCGTACCGCACGGCCAACGGTGAGCTGCGCTCGCCCCGGCTACGCCCGCGCGAGCGGCTGGAGCGTGCGGAGTGGGAACTGCGCGATGAGAAGGGCGAGATCCTGACGCCGTTCCCGACCCCCGAAACCAAACCCCTGGCACCGACATCGGTGTACGCGATCACCAAGCGCGATCATGAGGAGCTGTGCCTGAGCGTCGGGTACGCGTACCGCATCCCGACCGTCGCGCTGCGCTACTTCAACGTCTACGGCGAGCGCCAGGCACTCTCAAACCCCTACACCGGGGTGGCGGCCATCTTCAGTGCACGCGTGTTGAATGGGCAACCTCCCGTGATTTTTGAGGACGGCTGTCAGAGCCGGGATTTCGTGCATGTGTCGGACATCGTGCGAGCGAATCTCCTGGCGCTGGGCACGAGCCGCGCGGATTATCAGGCCGTCAATGTGGGCACCGGCCGACCCACCACCGTCCACCAGGTGGCCGACGCGATCATTGCGGCGCTGGAGGGGCGCGATCTCGCGCCGCGGGTGCTGGGCTCGTTTCGCGAGGGCGACATCCGGCATTGCTATGCCGATATCGGGCTGGCCCGCGAAGCGTTGGGCTATGAGCCGGCCGTGTCATTCGCGGACGGCGTTCGTCAGCTGGTGACGTGGGTGCGCCAGGAGCGCGCGACGGACCAATTCGAGCGGGCGCATCGCGAGATGGTGGCAAGGGGGTTGGCCTGACCCGAGGGCTTCGGGACGGCTGGCGGTGGCTCTGTGCGGCCGCGGCGCTACTCCAGGCGTGCGAGTCGCCGCTCGACGTCCCGCCGACGATCCGGCCGCAGACCGTGGTGCTGTTCGCGACGCCGAAAATCCTTGCCGATTTCAACAGTCCGGATGTGGGCGTTGCGCGCTTCCTGGACCATTACGCCCCACTGACCTCGCGCGCAGCCGCGACCATCGTGATCTTCGCCGTCGGCAACAGCGATCACATCCTGATGTATCGCGGCGGCGAGTACTGGGGCGACAGCGTAGAGTGGGCTCGGTACACCAACGACATTCCCGTCTCGGCCCGCATCCTCGATTACCGCCGGCTCGAGGCAATAGTCCAGGCCTTCAAAAGCCGTGCGGCATCCGTCGGGATGCCGCTCAAGATCTACGATCAGATCGATTCAGGGCTGGAGTTCACGGCTAACGTGTTCAAGTTGCGCCGCCACCCCGAATGCCTGCCGTGGGATTGGGGCAGCTATGACATCCAACGGCGGTTAGTGCGGGACGATGCCATCTATGCGACCGCACCCACGGGGATCATCGACGGGACGCCGTGCGGCGAGTTTCTCGTGGACCAGGTCGCCCGCTATCTGACCGACCTGGGCTTCGATGGGATTCTGTACGGCAACCAGCTTGGGACCCGCGGCCGCTGGTTTCCCGGCAACGGCCCCGGGTATTC
>JBOHSP010000073.1:0-4909 GCA_050733275.1 Gemmatimonadales bacterium | reverse complement strand
GCGTCAGCCATTCCGGTTCGCCGGCCATCGCGCCGCGCACCGGATCGAACCCCGCGCGCTGCACGTTGGTCGTGGACAGCACGGAGCTGTACGCGATGAGCCGTCCATCCGCCGAGATGCTGATGTGGGCGAGCGACGTCGCCGGCGTCGTCACCGGCTCGGGCTCGGCCAGCGGGCGGCCCGACTCCTCGTCGACCCGCACGCGCCACAGGTTCATGCTGCCGCCGCGGTCGCTCACGTGGTAGAGATAGCGGCCGTCGGGGGACCACGCCGGATTCCAGTGGCGGCCCGGACCGGTGGTGACGGCGCTCGGCTCGCCGCCGGCCGCCGGCACCGTCCAGATGTGTCCCTGCGCGAGGTCGCCGAGGCGGTGGAAGTAGGCGATGCGGTGTCCCCCCGGCGACCAGCTCGGCAGGCTGGCGTCGCCGACCGGGAGCTGCCGCGCGCGGCCCGACTGCAGGTCGACGACCCAGAGCTGGCCCCGCGTTTCCGAGTTCTGCGGATTGAACTCGACGTTTTCCGTGGCGTAGGCGAGGTGGGTGCCGTCCGGGCTCCAGGCGGGCTTGTACCCGGCGCGCGTCACGCGCCGCACCGCTTCGCCCGTGCGTCCCATCACGAAGATGCCGCCGCCGTCGCGCTCGGAGCGAAACGCGATCTGCGCGCCGTCGGGCGAGAACACCGGTTGGTCGTCGTCCGCGGGGGAGTCGGCAGTGAGGTTGATGGCGTTCTGGCCGCCGATGCTCTGGAGATAGATGTCGCGGTCACCGGACGCCTCACCCGCGTACACCAGCCACTTGCCGTCGGGCGACAGGCTGGGGAACCATTCGATGCCGGGGTCGGTGGTCTGGTGGGCGAACGTGGCCCGCACACTCCCGCCCGAGGCCCTCTGGCCGCCGAGCGCCAGCGCGATGTACGCGGCGGCGCTGATCACGACGATCACCGACGCGGTGATCGCCACCGGGCCGCGCAGCGGCGCGAAGCGCCGGGCCGCCGGGGCCTGCTCGAGCGCCGCAGCGAAGTCGCTCGCCGTGGCGTACCGGTCGGCCGGCGCCTTGGCCAGCCCGCGGATGATCACCCGCTCGATCTCCGGCGGCACGGTCTCGCGCACCACACGCAGGCCGGGGACGGGCTCGATGACTTTGCGCGCCAGGATCGCCTGCGGGGTGGGACCGCCGTAGGGCGGCGCGCCGGCGAGCATCTCGTAGAGCACGGCGGCGAGGCTGTAGATGTCGGTGCGGGCGTCCACGGCGCTCCCGCCCATGGCCTGCTCGGGGCTCATGTACGCCGGCGTGCCGACGGCGATGCCGGAGTCGGTGAGCCGCTCGCCGCCGGCCTCGCTGACCGCGCGCGCGATCCCGAAGTCGGCCACGACTGCGTGCCCCGCCTCGAACAGGATGTTCTCCGGCTTGATGTCGCGGTGCACCACCCCCTGCTCGTGCGCGTAGGCGAGCGCGTCCGCGGCTTCGCGCGTGATGCGCAGCGCCTCCTCCAGCGGGAGCTGGGTCTCGCGCGCCAACCGATCGCGCAGCGACTCCCCTTCGACGTAGGGGAGCACGTAGTACATGAACTCGCCGGCACTGCCCGAATCGATGAGGGTGAGGATGTTGGGGTGGTTGAGGCGGGCGGAGATGCGGATTTCGCGCAGGAAGCGGTCGCCGCCGAGGCTCTGGGCCAGCTCGGGGCGCAGCACCTTGAGGGCGACGTTGCGGCCGTGCTTCAGGTCGTGGGCGAGGTACACGAGGCCCATGCCGCCGCGGCCGATCTCGCGCTCCAGACGGTAGCGATCGCCGAGCGCATCCCGCAGCCTCCGCTCCAGCGCGTCCATGAGCGTCAAGATGGGGCTGGCGGGGGGAAGTGGCTACCGCGTCGCCGGGCCGGCCCGACCCCGACGCTCGACCCTCAGCCGCGTCGCGCCAGATAGACGCCAACGAGGCACAACGCCCCACCCAGCCCCGCGAGCCCCGCCGGCACTTCGCCCAGCATCAGCCAGCTCAGCACGATCGTGATCGGCGGCACGAGGTAGGCGGTCGCCGCGAGGCGGCCCGCCGACCCGCGCGCGAGCGCGTAGGCCCAGGTGGTGAATGCGATCGACGTCGGGAAGACGCCGAGGAAGACGAGCCACGCGGTGCCGCCTGCCGGCGCGGTCTGCAGCTCGCGCGCGAGCAGCGGCGCGTAGGGCAGGCAGACGAGCGCGCCGACGGTGCACGCGGTCCAGGTGACTTGCAAGGCGGAGATCCGCGCGAGGACCGGCTTCTCGGCGACCACGCCGACGGCGGAGGAGAACGCGGCGATGAGGCAGAGGATCACGCCGACGAGCGGTGCGGTCCCGGTGCTCGTCGCGAAGCCGATCAGCACGACGCCCGCGAACGCGACCCCGCCGCCGGTCAGCAGATTCGGCGTGGCGCGTTCTGTGAGGAAGAGAGCGGCGAGGCCGATGATCATGATCGGCGCGACCAGCACGAGCATCGCCGCCGTACCCGCGTCCACGCGCCGCTCGGCTTCGTTCAGGACGACGTTGTAGATGCCGAACCACAGCACGCCCGCGAGCACGAGCAGCGCCAGCTCGCGGCGAGTGGGTCGGACGGCGCCGCGGCGCAGCAGCAGCGCGCCCAGCAGCAGGGTGCCGATGGCGAGGCGGCCGAGCGCCAGGGCGCCGGGCGAGAACGCCCGACCGGCGGCGCGGATGCCGACAAAGGCGGCGGCCCAGAGGACGACGGAGACGAGGGCGGCGGCGAGCGGGAGCCAGGAGCGGCTCAGGCTCGCCAGAACAGCCCCAGTACGCTCTCCCGCCCGTCGATCTCCACCAGCTCGAGGGCAACCACGGCCTGGCGCACCTGGCCGCCGTAGGTGCGGAACGTCACCGTCGCTTCGCGCAGCGACCGCCCGGCGCGCAGCGCCTCGACCAGCGAGCCGAATTCGCCTTGTTCCGCCCACATGCCGAACATGTGGAGCGGCGTGCCGATGACGGCGGCGGGGCTGCCCGAGCCGACCAGCTCCACGAAGCGGGGATTGACGTCGACGAACGTGCCGTTCGCGGCGTCGAACACGCAGATGGCGGCGGGGCTGGCGTCGAACAGCTTGCGGAATCGCTGCTCCGATTCCCGCAGCTTGCGCTCGCTGTTGCGCCGGTCGGTGACGTCCTCGAACATGATGCCGCAGCAATCAGGCGGCATGGGAAACGCCTGGACCGTGAAGATGCGGCTCGGGTCGTAGACGCCCGCGATGTCGCCCAGGTCCGTCGGCGTCATCGTGCGCACCACGTCCGCGATGCGGCGCGGCAGGTCGGTGCGGGCGATTTCCGGGAAGTCTTCGTCGATCCGCTTGCCGACGGCGGCATCAGGAACGTTGGAGATCCGCGCGGCAGCCGGATTCATCTCGACCAGGCGCAGCGAGGCGGGGTTGGCGTAATCCTCCAGACGCAGCGCCGCCATCCCCACCTGGGCGTGCGTGAAGAACGCGCCGGTGAGTGGCCGCTTCCCCACTGGGCGCTTCCAGCGGACGGGGTCTGAGCGTTTCGTTTTGATGCCTAATGAGACTGGGCGAAGCAAGCGGCGTCAATAAGGACGAATACCTAATTCCAACGGGCGACTGACTCCGCAGTGCCGGCGTACCGCGCGACGTGGCAATCGGGTAGTTTTTGAGGATGAGCCAAGACGTGAGCAGCACTCCCACCGTTCACCGGATGACCGCCGCCGAAGCGTTGAGCCTGGTCGGCACGGGCCAGGCGGTGCTGGTGGACACGCGGGATCCCCGCCTCTACGACAACCTGCACGCCGCGGGCGCCGTCTCGCTGCCGGTGTCGCGCATCGGCGGAAGCGACGGCGGGCCCGCCGTGGCGGCGCTGCCTGGCGATCGCCTCCTCATCCTCTACTGCGCCTGAGCGGACGAAGCCACAAGCGCCCGGGGGGCGCGACGGCTGATCGAGACGGGGTTCGATGCGCAGCGGCTCGCCGTGCTGGCGGGCGGTCTGCGCGGCCTGCATCGCGCGGGCCACCCGATGGAAGGGACGCAGCAGGGCGTCAGCGATTTGGTGCCGGCTGAGGAGCCCGTGCGCGACCGCTGGCAGCGCGTGGACGTGCTGGCGCTGCTGCAGGCCGGGCTCGCGCCGCACTACACCATCGAGCGGGAGATCGGCGCCGGGGGCATGGCCAAGGTGTTCCTCGCCCAGGAGCGCCACCCGCCCCGCAAGGTGGCGGTCAAGGTGCTGAACCCCGAGCTCTCCACGCCGGTGTTTCGCTCGCGCTTCATCCGCGAAGTCGAGCTGGTGTCCAAGCTCAGCCATCCCAACATCGTCCCGATCCTCGCGGCCGACGAATGCCTGTTCGTGTCGCAGGGCGCCGACGGGTTGTGCTACTACGTCATGCCGTACGTCGACGGCGCTTCGCTGCGCGTCCGGCTGGAACGCGATCGCACGCTGCCGCTGGCGGAGGCGCTGGACATCCTCCAGCAGGTCGCCGAAGGCCTGAGCTACGCGCACGCGCAGGGCATCGTGCATCGCGACATCAAGCCCGAGAACATCCTGGTGTCGGGCGGCCGGGCGCTGCTGGCGGACTTCGGGATCGCGCGCGCCATCAGCGCCGCGGGCGGGAACACGCTGACCGCGGTGGGGAACCCCATCGGGACGCCCGGCTACATGAGCCCGGAACAGCTCGTGGGGATGCGCACGATCGACGCGCGCTCGGATATCTACAGCCTGGGCTGCGTGTTCTACGAAATGGTGGTGGGCCATCCGCCGATGCTGGACGTCGTGGCGCGCGAGCTCATGGGGGCGCTGCGCGCCCAGGGCGTGAATCGCTGGGTCGTGCGCCGCGTGGGGCGGGTGCTGGCGCACGCCCTCGCCCCCGCGCCCGCCGATCGCTTCACGCGCGTGGATGACTTCGCGGCCGAGCTGCGGGCGGCGGTGCAGGTC
>JBOHSP010000072.1:0-5125 GCA_050733275.1 Gemmatimonadales bacterium | reverse complement strand
CGCGCGGGTCGAGGGCGGTGCTGTAGGTCCGGTACGGCTCGCCCACGGAGACGGCGAAGCTCGTGGCCGAGTTCTGGGCCCACACGCGGTTCTCGCGCCGCCCGCTGATGCTCGACGCCGTCATGTTGCGCGCGTACGTGGGCGGGACCAGCGCCGCGTCGGCGCCCGCTTCGGCGTAGCGGCCCTGGTTGAGGCGGGTGCGCGCGCGGCCCACCAGCGCCATCTGCTCGATGTCCGTGTTCGCCGCCGCCTGCGCCGCAGTGATCGCCTCGGTGAATCGCGCGGCGGCGAGCGCAAAGACGCTGTCGCGCGTGATCTCGCCGCCATAGGTGATCGTGCGGTCGGCATTGATCACCGAGATCGCGGTCGAGCAGAAGCCCTCCCCCAGCAGCAGCAGGCTGTAACCGGAATGCGCCGCCGCGGTGGCGATCAGGTCGGCGCGGTTCGGCACCTCCGCGTCGGTCCAGCCCCCGAGCAGCCGCAGGGCGTTGTCCGCCGACGCCCGCGCCGTCTGCAGCGGCGTGTAGACGCCCAGCGCCTCGCAGCCCGAGACCGAGTAGCGCCGGTCGCTGGCCTGATGGTCGCGGCGATCGTAGGGAAAGCGGTCGGCCGTCTGGGTCGCGTCGATCAGCTCTTCGCCGATCAATCCGCCCAGCGTGACGTACGCGCCGAACGCGCACTCGAAATCCCCGACGGCGCCGTTCACGAGCAGCTCGGCGTTGACCGGGAGCTCGAGTATTTCGGCCGGGATCCGGCTCGGCGCCGGCACGTCGAGCACGCTGTCGCAGGCGGCCGCTCCCCCGACCAGGGCGACCAGGAGGCCGATGGCAATGGCTTTCATGGCACCCTCCTCAAAAGCCGAGATTGACGGTCAGCACCCACTGCGTGAGCTGCGGCAGCGTCGTCTGCTCCCACAGGCTGAATCCCCCGCCGCGGCTCCCGCCGAGGAAGTACGCCTCGGGCTCGAGCCCGTCGAACGCGGTCCACGTGTAGAGGTTGCGACCGGCGAGCTGGATCGTGGCGTGCGCCGCGCGCAGCCGCCGCGCCCAGTCGACGGGCAGCGTGTAGGCGATCGAGAGCTCGCGCAGCTTGGCGAAGCTGGCGTCGTCGATGAGGTAATCCACGAGGTTGTTGCTGGAGCGGATCGCCGCGATGCGTCGCGGGTCGAATTCCGCGGGATAGAAGTTCTCGCGGCAGCGGCCGCCGAAGAACGCGCAGCGCACCCGGGTGTTGCCGTCGAGCTTGCGGAACCCCGTCTTGAAATCGAGCATCGCGGTGAGCCGCAGCCGGCGCTGCACGGTCACCGTGGTGGTGAACGCCCCCTCGAGCTTGGGCGCGGTGCGGCCCAGAAACACGTTGGGCGCGTCGTCGGCGGTGCCGTAAGTGCCGTCGGCGCCGGCGCACAGCGTCGCGCCGCCCGCCCCGTCGTCGCACATCACGTTCGAGAGCGCGTCCGTCGCCGAGTCGTACTGCGCGCTCACCACTCGCTGCTCGAACCAGGCGCCGATCGGATATCCCACCTGATGGCGCAAATACGTCGCGGCGGTCGCGAACGTCACCGGAGTGCCCGCCACGGAGCCCAAGTCCAGCACCTCGTTGCTATTGGTGGCGAGGTTCAGCGACATGTCGACGGCGACATTCTCGCGATCGTAGGGCCGGCCGCGCAGCAGCAGCTCGAGGCCCGTGTTGCGCACCGCCCCGGCGTTGAAGAACTGGAACCCGGAGAACCCGATCGACGGCGCGATCTCGCGCTCCAGAATCGCGTCCTCCGTCTTCTTGTTGTAGTAGGTCAGCTCGAGGCCGAAGCGGTCGTCCAGGAACGCGGCATCGAACCCGAGCTCGACTTCGCGGCCCCGCTCGGGCCCGAGATCGGGGTTGCCGATGAACTGCGGCGTCACCGCCGGCTCGTCGCTCGGCCCGCTCACGGGCTCGTAGGTGCGCAGCGCCGCGAAATTCTGCGGCTGCTGCCCCGTTTCTCCGTAGGCGGCCCGCACCCGCAGCTGGTTGATCCAGCCGACACTCCAGAAGGGCTCGTCGCTGACCACCCAGCTCGCGCTCACCTTGGGATAGTAGGCCCGGTCGAAGTTGGGACCGAACGCGCTATGGTCGTCGGACCGCAGGCCCACGGTCACATACAGCCGGTCCCGCCAGGCGATCTGCTCCTGCGCGAACAGGCCCAGCGTCTTCTCCTCGACGAAATCCTGCGAGTTCTGGCGGTCCTGCGTCGTGGCGGAGACGGCCGTGAGCCCGGGCGCCGGGAACACCTCCCCCGAGGCCGACACGAACTCCGTCCGCGTGCGGTAATACTGCACGCCCGCCGACGTGTTGAGCTGCCAGTCGGGCGTGGGCCGCAGCGATGCCGTGGCCGCATAGTCCGCCGTCACGTAATGGATGAAGCGGTCCCGCACGGACTTGGCGCCGAGCGGCTGGGACCCCCAGACCGGATGTCCGATCAGCGAGTCAACCCGGGGGGTAAACGTCACGTCCTGCTCGCGTGTGCGGTCCACGCCGATGTTGAGCCGGTGGCTGAGCCACGGCAGTGGCCGGTGCGTCGCCTGGACGCTGGTGGTGAAGCGGTCCACCGCCTGCGAGGGATTCTCCAGCAGGTCGTACTGCTCCGGCGTGCCGCTGTGAAAGCCCCGCCGGCTCGAGTCTGCCCCCACGAGGTTCTGGGGATTGGCGAGCACGGTCCCCCACACCCGGCCGCCGCACCCCGCCTCGCAGGCGAGGTTGGTCATGCTCGACACGTAGCCGAGGTTCGCCGCAACGTCCAGCTCCGGCGCCGGCCGCACGGTGAGATTGAGGCGGCCGGTGTAGCGCGCGAGGTCGTTGCTCGCGTCGGCCCCCTCCGACGACTCATAGCCGCCGCCGGCGTAATACGTGAGCTGATCGGTGCCGCCGCCGACCGAGAGGTTGTACTCCTGGAGCTGGCCGGTGCGCCAGATCGGCTGCCCCAGCGCGTCCTCGCGCTCCACGATGTCGATCGTCACCGTGTCGCCGGCGACGACCTGGTAGTTCGTCCAGAACCGCCCTTCGGGGTTGGCCACGTAATTGGCGCCCTGGCGAACGGTGAGGTTCCAGCGGCTGGCCCCCGGGCGGCCGCGCTTGGTGATGATCTGGATGACGCCGTTCGACGCCTCGGTGCCGTACAGCGTCGCCGCCGCCGGCCCCTTGATCACCTCGATGCTCTCGATGTCCTCGGCGTTGAGATCGTTGAGGCGGGAGATGCTCTGCGATCCGAACCCCTGATTGGACGGGCCGGTGGTCGGATCGGCGTTGACCCGCACGCCGTCCACGTACACCAGCGGCTGGTTGGAGAGCGAGAAGCTCGAGGCCCCGCGCATGCGGATGCGGGACCCGGTGCCCACCATGCCGGTCGCGGGCAGGACCACCATCCCGGCGACGCGCCCGTTCAGCAGCTCCTGGAGACTGTTGATCTGGGCCTGCTCGGTCACGCGCGCCGCGTCGATCGTGGCGACGACGTGGCCCAGCGCGCGCTGTTGCACCGCCCCTGGCGTGCCCGTCACCACGATGGCGCCGAGCTCCACCACCCGCTCCTGCAGCAGGATGCGGACGTCGTCCGTGCCGACGGGGACGCGCTCGCTCACCGGCCGGAACCCGATGTGCTGCACGGTGAGGACGACGGCGTCGCCCATCAGGCCGGTCAGCCGGAACCGGCCGGCGGCGTCGGTCGTGACGAATTGCTCCGCCCCGCTGATCGACACACGCGCTTGCGCCACGGGCGCCAGCGTGGTCGCGTGCACGACGACACCCGATACGACCCCTTGCGCCGCGAGCGGCGCGCCCGGAACCGCTGCCACGATGCCGAGCAGCACGGGGGCCCACAACCCAGCTCGTTTCATGACTCCTCCGGATCGCGTTTTCCTCAACCGCCAGGGCTGAACCTATCGTCGGGCCGACCGCTCGCAAGACGGCGGGCTCTGGCGCGCCGCGACCGCACACGGCAACCTTGTGGCATTCTTGGAGACGGCATGAAGCGCTCGACGCTGCTCACGATCGCCGCTGTGGCCGGCATCCTCGCGCTGTTCTTTTACCTGACCACGGCGCGGGCGGGCCAGCAGTGCACCGTGTGCATGGAGTTCCAGGGCGGGACCAACTGCGCCACCGCGGCGGGCCGCACGGCCGACGAGGCCGCGGAGACCGCGCAGACCACCGCCTGCGGACCGCTGGCGCGCGGCATGAACGAATCGATCGCGTGTGGGAACCGGCCGCCGGTGTCGGTGCAATGCCGGGCGCGGTGAAACACGTAGGGGAAAGCCTTCAGCGCGGTTGTCTTCCGCAGCACCGCCTGCCCGGCGAAGTTGATCGGTGATCCATGCACGGCGCATTCTAGTGTCAGAATTCTCCATCCCCCGCCTGGCGGTCGCCGCGCGCCTCGTGCTCACCGAGGGCGGCGGGCGCGACGGCGAGATCTACGTCATGGAGCACGTCCCGAAGCACACAGGGGTCGAGACGCCGCTCGAGATGCTCAATCGCCCCGAGGGCTTCTTCCCCTTCCGGCCGGCGCGCGACGGCGGCGTGCTCCTCGTCGCCAAGGCGCGCACCATCGTCCTGTCCACGGCGCGGGCCGTGTCGCCCCAGGACCCCGCCCGGCTCTCGGCGGCCAAGACGGCGCGACTCGAGCTGACGCTCGCGGACGGCGCGCACCTGCAGGGGTGGGCGATGCTGGAGCTCCCCACCCACCATACCCGGCTGCTCGACTACCTCAACGCCTCGGCGGAGCCGTTCTTCGCGGTCACCACGGCCGACCGCACCCACTTCGTGAACCGCGCGCACGTGCTGTACGCGCGCCCGGAGGAGTGACCGCATGCCCGCTCGCCTGGACCCGTTCGTGGACATCATGCTGCGCGAGCAGGCCGATCAGCTCTACCTGCTGCCCGACGAGCCGGTCACGATCGTCAAGGACGGCAGTCCCCGGCGCGTGAGCCGGCAGCCGCTCACCGACCAGCACATCTACGCCCTGATGGTCGAGGTGGCCCCGCCGGAGGCGGCGGACAAAATCGATCAGCGCGCGGAAACGGAGTTCGAGTACGCGGTGGGCCGCGGGTTGGTGCGCGTGCGCATCGTCCCCGAAGCCGGCCGGCTGACCGCCGTCGTGGCGCCG
>JBOHSP010000071.1:0-8583 GCA_050733275.1 Gemmatimonadales bacterium | reverse complement strand
CACCTGCGCGGCAAGGCGCTCCAGCGGCTGCGGGAATGGGACACCGCCTCGGCGCCGCGCGTAGACTCCTTCGTGGCCAACTCGCGCTTCGTCGCCCAGCGCATCCGCCGCTACTACGGCCGGGACGCCGAGGTCGTGCACCCGCCGGTGGACGTCGACTTCTTCACCCCGGCGCCGGACGCCCCCGAGACCCGGCGCGGCCCGAGCGCTCCCGGAGCTCCCGGAGCTCCCGGAGGTTACTGCCTGGCGGTGGCGGCGTTCGCACCGTACAAGCGGCTGGAGTGGGCGATCGCCGCCTGCGAGCGGCTGGGCGTGGACTTGAAGATCGTCGGCGACGGCCCCGAGCGCGAGCGCCTGGCGCGGCGCGCCGAAATCCGCGGCCTGAGCGGCCGGTTCGCCCTGGCCGCGGCCGTCGCGGTCGTCGCGATGATCGGCTCGATGCTGCTCATGGCGCACGACGCGGCCCCCACGTTCAAGCAGTACGACCTGCTGGGGCAGCTGCTGCTGCCCGTCGCGATGCAGCTGCGGGACTGGACCGCCGCGCGGGGCTGGTCCCTGGAGCCCGCCTGGATCACGATCGGCCTGGGGGTGCTGACCCTTCCGGTGGTGGTCTGGTCGGGGCGCCGCTTCTACGTGGGCGCCTGGCGCGGCCTCCGCCACCGCACGGCCGACATGAACACGCTGATCGCCCTGGGCACCGGCGCGGCGTTCCTGTACTCGGTGGTCGCGACGCTCGCGCCCGGCCTGTTCACCGGCGCGGGCCTCCCCGCCGACGTCTACTACGAGGCGGTCGCCGCGATCATCGCCCTGATCTTGCTCGGCCGGCTGCTCGAGGCCCGGGCCAAGGGCCGCACCTCGCAGGCGATACAGCGGCTCGCGGCCCTGCGCGCGAGGACCGCGCGCGTCGTGCGCGACGGGGCGGAGCAGGACATCGCGGTGGAGGCGGTCGCGGTGGGCGACCGCGTCATCGTGCGGCCGGGCGAAAAGATTCCCGTGGACGGCTCGGTGATCGAAGGGGCGTCCGCCGTGAACGAAGCGATGATCACCGGCGAGCCGATGCCTGTCGCGAAGAAGGCGGGCGACGAGGTCATCGGCGGGACGGTGAATACCACCGGGAGCATCACGTTCCAGGCGACGCGCGTCGGCAAGGAGACGGCGCTGGGGCAGATCGTGCAGCTCGTCGAGGACGCGCAGGCGACCAAGGCCCCGATTCAGCAGTTCGCCGACCGCGTCGCCGGCGTCTTCGTGCCGATCGTGCTCGCGATCGCGATCGCCGCGTTCGTGGTGTGGTTCGACTTCGGCCCGCCGCCCGCCGTCCTCTTCGCGACAGTGGCGCTGGTGACGGTGCTGATCATCGCCTGTCCCTGCGCCCTCGGACTCGCCACGCCGACGGCGATCCTGGTGGGCACCGGACGCGCCGCGGAGCGGGGCATTCTGGTGCGCAGCGCGGAGGCGCTCGAACGGTTGGCGCAGGCGCAGACCGTGCTCCTCGACAAGACCGGCACGATCACCGAAGGGGTGCCCACGGTCACGCACATCGTCACGGCCCGGAAGCCCGATGGCACGCCGATCAGCCCGGCGGACGTCCTCAAGTGGGCCGCGTCGGTGGAGCAGCGCTCGGAGCATCCGCTGGCGCAGGCGATTCTCAAGGCCGCGCGCGACAAGCAGGTGGCGCTGCTGCCGGTCGAGAAGTTCGCGGCGATGGAGGGCCGGGGGGTGCGCGGCACCGTGGACCGCCGCATCATCGAAGTGATCTCGCTGCGCCACGCGCGGGAGCGCAGCCTCGAGCTCGGCTCGCTGGGCGCGGACGCCGACCGGCTCGCCGCGCAGGCGCGCTCGCCCGTGATCTGCGTCGTGAACAACACGGTGTATGCCGTGATCGCGATAGCGGATCCGATCAAGCCGACGGCCAAGGCCGCCGTGGCGCACCTCAAGCGGCTCGGCTTGCCGGTGGTGATGGTCTCGGGCGATTCGCGCAAGGGGGCCGAAGCCGTGGCCGCCGAGGTCGGCATCGACGAGGTGATCGCGGAGGTGCTGCCGTCGCAGAAGGCCGACCTCGTCAAGAAGCTGCAGCGCCAGGGCAAGCAGGTCGTGATGGTGGGCGACGGCATCAATGACGCGCCCGCGCTGGCGCAGGCCGACGTCGGCATCGCGATCGGGACCGGCACCGACATCGCGATGGAGGCGTCGGACGTGACGGTGATGCGCGGCGACCTGCGCGCGGTCGTCACGGCGATCGAGCTGGCGCGCCGCATCGTCCGGACGATCCGCGCGAACCTGGTGTGGGCCTTCGGCTACAACGTCGTACTGATTCCGGTCGCCGCCGGCGCGCTCTATCCGTTCACCGGCTGGCTGCTGTCGCCGGTGCTGGCAAGCGCGGCGATGGCGTGGTCGAGTCTCTCGGTGGTGCTCAACAGTCTCACGCTGCGGCGCTTCCAGCCCGCGTGGGCGTGACGGAAAGGGTCGATGAAGTATTTTCACCGGACGGGCGCTTCCCCCGAGCAGGTGCTCGAGACCGCGAAGGCGTTCTTCGGCGGCCGGCTCACGCCGGCCCAGGAGTCACCGCGCCGCCGCGTGTATCACGGCGCGCTGGGGCGCATCGTGATCAGCGCCCGCCCCGAGGGCGGCCATTACACGTTCGTCGAAGTCGCCACGGATCAGGTGGGAGAGTCCGAGCTGGATAAGCTGGCCAAGCGCTTCCTGGGCGAGGTGCATCGCCTGGTCGAGCCGACGCACGTGCTGCGGGGGGCCTACTAGCCCGCGAGCTTCGCCCCGTACCCGGCGCGGGTCACCGCGCCGACGAGCTGATCGGTCGTCACCGTATCGTCATCGAAGTCGACTTCCGCTTCCCCGTCGGGAAGGTCCACGACCGCCGAATACACGCCGCTCACCGCCTTCAGCGCCTGCTCGACCTTCGCCTGACAGTGGCCGCAGGTCATGCCCGAGATCCGCAGTTTCACGTTCGCCACACCCGCCTCCAGCTTGATTCTGCCGTTATGTCGGGCCAACTTTCCCGCCCACTATAATTTACGACATGGACTCGTCCCTCGCCGTGCCGCCCACGCGACCCAGCGCCGCGCTGTCCGGCGCCGCCGCGGGGCTGTCGCCCGACCAGGCGCTCGAGATCTACTACTACCTGCGGCTCACGCGCACGCTGGAGGAGCGTCTCGTCGCCTTGTACCGCCAGAGCAAGGTGATCGGCGGGCTGTACCGCTCGCTCGGCCAGGAGGGGGAGTCGGTGGCGTCCGCCTACGCGCTGGAGCGGGGGCGGAACAAGGACATCCTCTCGCCCCTGATCCGTAACCTCGGCTCCCTGCTCGTGATGGGGGCGAAGCCCGTCGAGATCCTGCGCCAGTACATGGCCAAGGCGGAGAGCCCGACCCACGGGCGCGAGATGAACGTGCATTTCAACGACCTCGAGCTGGGCTTCCTCGGCCAGATCTCGCACCTCGGCGACATGGTGCCGGTGATGGCCGGGATTGCCCTGACGTTCAAGATGCGGCGCGAGCCACGCGTCGGCCTGGTCTACATCGGCGACGGCGGGACGTCGACCGGGACGTTTCACGAAGGGCTGAACTTCGCGGCCGTGCAGCGCGTGCCGCTGGTCGTGATCGGCGAGTACAACCACTGGGCCTACTCGACGCCGCCCGCCAAGCAGTTCGCCGTGCGCGACCTCGCCGACAAGGCCAGGGGCTACGGCATCTCCGCCGTCACGGTGGATGGCAACGACGTGCTCGCGGTGTACGAGGCGACGAAGCTCGCCGTGGAGCGGGCGCGCCGCGGCAAGGGCGTGCACTTCATCGAGGTCAAGACCTACCGCCGCCAGGGCCACGCCGAGCACGACGATCAGCGTTACGTCCCGCCCGGCGAGCTCGACCGCTGGGCCCGCGAGAACGACCCGGTGGACCGGTTGGTCGCGCGGCTGCACGAGCAACGCTGGGCCACCGCGGACGACCTCAAGGACATCGACGACCGCGTCCGGGTGGAAGTCGATCAGGCGACGGATGCCTGTCTCGACGAACCGCTGCCCGACGGCGCGTCGGCCCTGTCCGGCGTGTACGTCGCGCCCCCGGCGGCCGAGCGGCTGTGGTTCCGGAGCCTGTGATGGTGGCCGCCGGCGAAGTCACGTTCCTCGAGGCGCTGCGCCAGGGCCTGTGGGAAGAGATGGAACGCGACGAGCGCGTCTTCATTCTCGGCGAGGACGTGGGCCTGTACGGGGGCGCCTTCAAGGTGACCGAGGGCTTCGTGCAGCGCTTCGGCGAGGCGCGGGTGATCGACACGCCGATCTCGGAAGCGGCGATCGTGGGCGCGGCGGCGGGTGCGGCGCACATGGGCATGCGGCCGGTGGCGGAGATGCAGTTCATCGACTTCATCTCCTGCGCCTACGACATGCTGACGAATTATGTCGCGACCGCGCGCTACCGCGCGGGCCTGTCCACGCCCATCGTGGTGCGCGGGCCGTGCGGCGGCTACGTGCGGGGCGGGCCCTTCCACTCGCAGAATCCCGAGGCGGCCTTCTTTCACACGCCAGGGCTCAAGATCGTCTACCCCGCGACCGCGCGCGACGCGAAGGGGCTGATCAAGGCGGCGATCCGCGATCCCGACCCCGTGCTCTTCCTCGAGCACAAGTGGCTGTATCGCCGCATTAAGGAGCAGCTCCCCGAGGACGGCGACCTGGTGACGCCGATCGGCGAGGCCCGGCTGGCGCGGGAGGGCAAGGATCTGGCGATCGTGACCTATGGGGCGACGGTATGGAAGTCGCTCGAAGCGGCCGAGCGCCTGGAACAGGAGGACGGCATCGCGGTTGAAGTACTGGATCTGCGGACGCTGCTGCCGCTGGACGACGCCGCCGTGATGCGCACGGTGAAAAAGACGAACAAGGTGCTGATCGTGCACGAAGACACGCGCACCGGCGGTCTCGCCGGCGAGCTCGCGGCGCGGATCAACGAGCAGGCATTCGAGTGGCTCGACGGACCGATCATGCGGGTGACGGCGCACGACGTGCCGCTCCCGTATGCGCCGACGCTGGAAGACTTCGTCCTCCCCCAGACCGAGGACATTGTGAAGGCGGCGAGATGGTTGGCGAAATACTAGGGGCCGGGTGTCTGGTGCCGGGTGTCAGGGTATGACTTCCCGACGCCCGGCACCTGGCACCAGACACCGTGTGGAGACGCGATGGCACGGATAGACGTACTCATGCCCCAAATGGGCGAATCGATCGCCGAGGGCACGCTCAGCAAGTGGCTCAAAAAGGTCGGCGACGAAGTGAAGCGCGACGAGCCCCTGTTCGAGATCTCGACCGACAAGGTGGATGCGGAGATTCCCGCGCCCGCCGCCGGTGTCCTGGCGGAGATCAAGGTCCAGGAGGGCCAGACCGTCCCCGTGCAAACCCTCGTCGCGGTGCTGGAGACGGAGAAGGGCGCCGCGGCGCCGAAGGCCGAGGCGCCGAGGGCCGAAGCGCCCACCGCGCCCCCGAAGCCCGAGCCCCCGAAGGTCGCCGCGCCCAAGCCCGAGCCCAAGCGTGAGCCGGCCCCAGCGGCGGCGCCCACCCCGGTTGCCGAACCGGGCGTCCGGGCGTCTGGCCGTCCGGGCGTCGCGGGGGGCGACGGCCAGGAAACCGCCGAGCAGCGGCTGCGCGCCCGGTCCACCCCGCTGGTCCGCAAGATCGCGGCAGAGCACCAGGTAGACATCTCGCGGATTGCCGGCACGGGCATCGCCGGCCGCGTCACCAAGCAGGACATCCTCGGATACATCGCGACGGCTCCGGCCGGCGTTCCCGCGGCCGGCGCAGCGCGCCCCGCGCCCGCCGTGGGGCCGGTCGCCCATCCGGTCGTCGAACCCTGGCCGGGCGACCGCGTCGAACCGTGGTCGAAGATCCGCAAGATCACCGCCGATCATATGGTCCTGTCGCGGCGGACCTCGGCGCACGTGGCGAGCTTCTTCGAGGTGGACTTCACGCGCGTGGCCCAGCTGCGCGCCGCGGCCAAGCAGAGCTACGCCGAGCGCGGCGTCAACCTGACGTTTCTCGCGTTCATCGCCAAGGCCTGCGCGGAGAACCTGCGCACGCACACCGCGATCAACGCGGCCGTCTCGGCGGACAGCACCATTTACCGCGCCGACGTGAACATCGGCATCGCCGTCGCGCTCGAGTGGGGGCTGATCGTGCCGGTGATCAAGCACGCCGATGAGTTGTCGCTCATCGGTATCGCGCGGGCGATCAACGATCTGGGCGAGCGCGCCCGCACCAAGAAGCTCTTGCCCGACGACATCCAGCGTGGCACGTTCACGATCACCAACCCCGGCGTGTTCGGGCCCTACGCCGGGGTCCCGATCATCAATCAGCCCCAGGTGGCGATCCTCGGCGTCGGCGCGATCGAGAAGCGGCCGCAGGTGGTGACCCTGCCCGACGGGGCCGACACGATCGCCGTACGCACGATGGGCATGCTGACGATGTCGTACGACCACCGGGTGGTGGACGGCGCCGACGCGGACCGGTTTCTCGCCGACGTGAAGCGGTTGCTGCAGGAATTTCCCGAGGGAGCGGTCTAGCCCATGCCCAAAGTCCTGACGGCCGCCCGCGTCCGCGTGCCTGCCTCCAACGAGACGGAGTACATCAACACGCTGCGCGAGCTGTGCCAGTTTGCCGAGGCGCGGGGCCAACGCATCTGGCTGTTCCGCAACGCCAAGGACCCCCGCCTGTTCATCGAATTTTCCGAAAGCCCCACGGAGATGTCGCACCGGGCCCAGGCCTCGCGGCTGCCGGAGGAGATCCAGCTCGAGAAGCGGCTGCAATCCCTGGCCACGTACGCGCCCGACGCGTGGGAGCTGTGGAGCGAGGTGCCCGTGACCGCGGGCTCGCAGGCCTAACGCATGGGCCGGCGCACCATCGTGGTGGACGGCGAGCGCTGGGACGTCTTTCCCTCCGGGTACGTGACGGTGTACCCGCGGGACGAGTTCAGCCTGGTGTTCGAGCATGGCACCGGTACGCAGCGGCGCCGCCGCGTGACGCGCTATGCGCCGGTCGGCAGCCGCTGGCGCCAGCAGGCGCTGCGCGAGCTCGACGAGCGGGAGCTGATCGCCCTGTTCCACCAATCGCAACCGGCGTGGACGGCACCCGAGGCGGCCTACGGCGCACGTTGACCTGCACTGCCATTCCACGGCCTCGGACGGCGAATGCACGCCGATCGAGGTGGCGCAGCGCGCGCAGGCCGCGGGCCTGGCGGCGATCGCGCTGACCGACCACGACACCACGGACGGCGTCGCCGCGGCGGCGCGCGAAGGCGCGCGGCTCGGCGTGCGGGTCGTGCCGGGGTGCGAGTTCAGCGTGCGGGCGCCGTGGGGCGAGCTGCACCTGCTCGCGTACTTCCTCCCGCCCGGAGACGGCCGGCTGCAGGCGTTTCTCCAGGAAACCCGGGACGCGCGCCGCCGCCGCTGCGAGCAGATGGTCGCCAAACTCCAGGCGCTCGGCGTCGCGATCACGTTCGAGGACCTGCGGGCCGACGGCGCGATGGGCCGCCCCCACGTGGCTCGCG
The DNA here is from genome assembly GCA_050733275.1 of Gemmatimonadales bacterium. GTDB lineage: Bacteria > Gemmatimonadota > Gemmatimonadetes > Gemmatimonadales > GWC2-71-9 > 20CM-2-65-7. The sequence continues at coordinate 1,051 of JBOHSP010000071.1, read as the reverse complement.
CGCTGGTGGACTGCGGCGCGTCCTCGGACATCCGCGAGGCGTTCCGGCACTTCCTCGGTCGCGGGCGTCCCGCCTATGTCGAAAAGCCGTTGCCCACCCTCGCCCGGGTCGCCGAGCTGGTCCACGCCGTCGGGGGGCTCGTCGTGGCGGCGCACCTGGGCGAGCACGGCAGCGAAGGGCAGCTGCGGGTGTTCCGGGACGACGGTCTCGATGGCGTGGAAGTGCGCCACCCCAGCCACCCACCCGTCGTGGAGCAACGCCTCACGACACTCGCCGAGCGCCTGGGACTCGGGATCAGCGGCGGCTCCGACTGGCACGGCGATTCGGAATACGGGTCCACCCACGCGCCGCTGGGCGGCCTGCGCGTTCCCGAGGAATGGCTCGGCCGACTGGAACGGCGACTCTCTCCCACCACGATGAGGACGAACGCATGAACGACTCGCGTGACCCCCTGGCCGTCGGCACTCCGGCTCCCGCGTTCAGCGCGCCGGCGTCGGACGGCGGGACCTACGTGCTGGAGGATCTGCTGGCGCGCGGCGCGGTGGCGCTGGTCTTCTATCCGGGCAACAATACGCCCGGCTGAAACCGCCAACTCTCCGCCGTGCGCGATGAGATGGCAAAGTTCCAGCAGGCCGGTATCCAGCCGTTCGGCGTCAATCCCGCGGGGGTGGACAGCCACAAGAGCTACGTGGACAAGATGCGTTTCAACTTCCCGCTGCTCTCCGACCCCGATCGCCGGATCGCGGCGGCCTATCACGCGCTGAAGGACGACGGCCGGGGCATTCAGCGTACGGTATACGTCGTGGGCCGCGACGGCCGCATCCGCTTCGCGCAGCGGGGCGCGCCGCCGGTGGATGCGATCGTCGGCGCGGGCCGTGCCGCCTGACCTCGCCGGCACAGTCGCGCTCGTCACGGGCGTGGGGCGGGTGGGGCAGATCGGGCACGCGGTGGCGCGCGGGCTGGGGCGCGCGGGGGCGCAGCTCGTGCTGGCCGACGTCAACGCCGTCGGGCTCGCGGACCGCGTGAAGGAATTCACCGCCGAGGGCATCGC
>JBOHSP010000070.1:0-2999 GCA_050733275.1 Gemmatimonadales bacterium | reverse complement strand
AGGAGGTCCGCTGGTGTCCGGGGTGCGGGGACTACGCGATCCTCAAGGCGATGCAGAAGGCGTGCGCCGAGCTGGGGCTGGTGCGCGAGCGCACGGTGTTCGTGAGCGGCATCGGCTGCGCGGCGCGGTTTCCGTATTACATGTCCACGTACGGCTTCCATACGGTGCACGGGCGAGCGCCGGCGATCGCCACCGGCATCAAGCTCGCCAATCCCGAGCTCGACGTCTGGGTGATGACGGGCGACGGCGACGGGCTGTCGATCGGCGGCAACCACATGCTGCACGTGCTGCGCCGCAACGTGGACCTGCAGATCGTGCTGTTCAACAACGAGATCTACGGCCTCACGAAGGGCCAGTACTCGCCCACCTCGCGGCGCGGCACGCGTTCGCCGTCGACGCCGCTCGGGTCGATCGAATATCCGGTGTCGGCCTGCACGTTCGCGCTCGGCGCCGGCGCGCGCTTCGTGGCGCGGTCCATCGATACGCGGCAACCGCACCTCGTCGCCACGCTGCAGCGCGCCCACGCGCACCGCGGCGCGTCGTTCGTCGAGATCCTCCAGAACTGCGTGGTGTTCAACGACGGCGTGTTCGAGCAGATCACGAACAAGGACGTGAGCGCCGACGCGCAGGTAGTCGTGGAGCACGGCCAGCCGCTGCTCTTCGGCCACAACCGCGAGAAGGGATTGCGGCTCGCGCCGGGCAAGCTGGCGCTGGAAGTCGTGACGGTGGGGGAGGGCGGCGTCACCGGGGACGACATCGTCGTGCACGATGAGACCAATCGCGCCCTGGCGCAGATACTCGCGGCCCTGGAGCCCCCGTCGCCGACTGCCATCGGCGTGCTGTACTGCAATCCGGGGGAGCCCTACGAACGGGAAGTCCACGCCCAAGCGGGGGCGCGGGCCGCCGGCGCAGCCGCGGACCTCGATGCCCTGCTGCGCAGTGAACGGACCTGGGAGGTGGAAGAGGAAGGAGGCGGGTGAGATGAAGCCGCCGGAGCGGGAGCGCCGCGAGCGCGCGGATCGCCGCGCCCGCGAGCGCCGCAGTGGAAAGGACCGCCGGGTCAACCGCACCCCGGTGGACATCGACCGCCGCTCGGGCGACGACCGCCGCAGCGGGGAGCGGCGCTCGGGCATCGACCGGCGGCTGGCGCTGGCGTCGGGCGCCACGCAGATGCAGGCCGCCCTCGGCATCCTGGTGCAGCTCGCCCAGTCCCGCTCCCTGAACGACGAGGACCGGCGGCTGCTCGATACGGCGGTGTTGCGGCTGCGGTTTGCCGCCGATCGGCTGGAGGACGCCGAGCCGGTGTAGCAGGGCTGCCACAGTTTTCGGCATCCTTCCGATCTACTTCTCCCACCCTCCGCCTGGGGGATGGGGCACCTCCCTTGCAGCCTCTCCGCTCGCCTTCCAACGCGAGAGACACTCTATGAACAGATGGCTCTGCACCGCCGCCGTGCTGGTATTCGCCGGCGCCTGCGACGTCGCGCGCGACGCCGCCGCGCCTGCCGGTCTCGATCCGGCGGCCCTGCGTGATCCCGCGCTCGTCGCCCTGCTGGCGACGGCGGACGAGACCGACGAGCTGATCGTGCTGGTGAATTTCGACGAGCGGCGCACATCCCGCGACGCCGTCACGAACGCCATCCTCGATATGGGGGCGGGCGTGGTGCAGTTCCACAACTTCTCGATCGTCGCCGCGCTCGCCACGCCCGCGCAGATCGCGCGGATCACCGAGCTCGAGGGCCTGGAGGGCGCGGGGGTGTACGCGAACAAGCAGGTGCAGTACCACCTGCTCCGCGAAGGCGTGCGCTCGATCCGCGCGGACGCCGTCCATACCGCCGGCATCACCGGCAAAGGCATGGGCATCGCGATTCTCGACAGCGGCATCGACGGTCTCTACAACCCCGACGTGAAGTTTCCCGAATTCACCGTCCAGAACATCAAGATCGCGTTCAACCAGCGGGACGTATTCACGTTCCGGGGTAACGCGCCCAAGCCCATCAAGAAGGGGGCGGAGCTGTTCGTCGAGGACCTGCCCAACTCCGAGACGTCGGTGGGGCACGGCACGCACGTCGCCGGCATCGCCGCCGGGCGCGGCACGGCGTCCAACGGCTACTACACCGGCGTGGCCCCCGGCGCCAGCCTCGTGGGGATCGGCGCGGGCGACATCCTGTTCATCTTCTGGATTCTCTCCGGGTTCGACTACATCCTCGACAACGCCGAACAGTACAACATCAAGGTCGTGAACAACTCGTGGGGTTCGGGGGGCCCATTCGATCCCGACGATCCGATCAACGAAGCGACGCGCGAGGTCCACGCCCGCGGTATCACGGTGGTCTTTTCGGCGGGCAACGATGGGCCGGGCGAGAACACGCTCAACACCTACAGCGTCGCGCCGTGGGTCATCGGCGTGGCCGCCGGGTGCAAGCTCGGGCCCGATCCGACCAACTCGCAGAACCAGTGCATGCGCGACGACGGCTCGAACCCGCTCGAGCCGACGGACAACGAGCCGCGTGAGCACGTGCTGGCCGACTTCTCCTCGCGCGGGATTCCCGGCGATCCGCAGTATCATCCCGACGTGACCGCACCCGGGGTGCGCATCGTCTCGGCGCGAGCCTCCACGGGCACCGTGATCAACGCGCTCGACGTCAACCGCGACCTGCGCCTGTGCGCGATCAGCATCGAAAACGAGCCGTTCTACACCTGCGCCTCGGGCACGTCGATGTCGGCGCCGCACGTGAGCGGGGTGGTGGCGCTGATGCAGGAGGCGGCGGGCGGCACGCTGACGCCCGACCAGGTGCTCAGAATTCTCACGTCGACGGCGCAGCCGCTGGCGGGGTACGCGGTGTGGGAGGTGGGCGCGGGGTACGTGGATGCGCTGGCGGCAGTAGAGCAGGCAAAGAGATAGGCGCGGACCTGCACTACTAGACGCACAAAGTTAAAGCGGGGACAAGCACGACTAGACGCACAGACGCGCAGCGGGTTTGAGTCATGAGTGAACGGGA
>JBOHSP010000069.1:0-3190 GCA_050733275.1 Gemmatimonadales bacterium | reverse complement strand
AAAACGCGAGACCCGATGACCTGATGCCTCTCAAGCTAGCACGTTGGCCACAGGGAGTTTAAGGCATGAAATCGCGAAATCACTTGAACCTATCGAGGCACAGCGCGGGAATCGTATTGCAAGGCTGTGCGAGTCGCACTACCCCTTTCGAATAGCGTGCCGTGCTTTGGTCCAGCAGCGCGAGCACCTCGAACCAGCGGTCGCTGTCGCGTACTGTCGTGTTGATGACGCCATACTGTTAGCCAGCACCCATCAGGTCAACCCCAGTTTGGTGCCGACCTTCTTGAAAGCTCGCAGCGCGAAGTCGAGGTCCTCCCGCGAGTGGGCCGCCGAGAGCTGGCAGCGCACTCGCGCATGGCCTTGGGGCACAACGGGATAGCCAAACCCCGTCACGAACACGCCCTGCTCCAGCAGCAGGTCGCTCATCTGAATCGCCTTGGCGGTTTCGCCCAGGATGACCGGCACGATTGGCGTTTCGCCGGGCAGCGGCTTGAAGCCGAGGCCGGCGAGCTGGTCGCGGAAGTAGCGCGCGTTGTGGTGCAGCCGCTCCACCAGCTCGGGATGGGCCTCGACATAGCGCACCGCGGCGAGCGCGCTCGCAGCCACGGTCGGCGGCAGCGCGTTGCTGAAGAGCTGCGGCCGCGAGCGCTGCGTGAGGTAATCGGTGAGCGCCGCGGGCCCGGCGGTGAAACCGCCGGCGGCGCCGCCCAGCGCTTTGCCCAGCGTGGAGGTGATGATGTCCACCTGGCCGAGCAGGCCGTAGTGCTCGGCGGTGCCGCGGCCCTTCTTGCCCAGCACGCCCGTCGCGTGCGAGTCGTCCACGGCGACGATGGCGTCGTAGCGGCGCGCCAGCGTGACGATGTCCGGCAGTTTCGCGATGTCGCCCTCCATGGAGAACACGCCGTCGGTGAAGATCAGACGCAGCCGCGCGTCGCCGGCGGCGCGCAGCTTTTCCTCGAGGTCGGCCATGTCGGAATGCCGGTAGACCGCCGTCTGGCACTTCACGATCGTCTTGGCGAGGCGGATGGAGTCGATGATCGAGGCGTGGTTGAGCTGATCGGAGATCACGATGTCCTGCTCGCCCAGCAGCGCGGGCGTCAGCCCTTCGTTCGCATTCCAGCAGCTCACGTATGTGAGGGACGATTCGCACTCCACGAACGCCGCGAGCGCCTGCTCGAGCGCGCGATGCGCGGTGAAGGTGCCGCAGATGAAGCGCACCGAGCCGGTCCCCGCGCCCCAGCGGTCGAGGCCCGCTTTGCCTGCCTGCACCACCTCCGGCAAGTCGCACAGGCCGAGGTAATTGTTCGACGACAGGATGAGGACCTCGCCGCGGCCTTCCATCCGCACGCGCGGACCCTGCGGGGAGTCGAGATAGTTGAGGCGCTTGTAGACGCCGTCGCGCTGGAACTGCGCGAGCTCCGTCTCGAGCCGCTGCACGAAGCTCATGCGATCTCCAGGATGACTTTGCCGGCGTCGCCGGACCGGATGGCGGTGAGCGCCTGGTCGATCTGGTCCAGGGGGAAGCGGTGGGTGATCACGGGTTGCGGGTCGAATTGTCCGCCCGCCAGGAAGCGCCGCATCTGATTCCAGGTCTCGTACATCTTGCGTCCGATCACGCCGTACAGCGTGACGCCTTTGAAGATGATGTCGTTCGCGAAGTCCACCGGCACGTCGCCCTTGGGCAGGCCGAGCAGTTGGACGCGGCCCCCCAGCCGCACCGCGGCGAACGCCTGATGCAGCGCGGAGGGCACGCCCGACATCTCGCAGACGACGTCGGCGCCCTCACCGCCCGTCTCGGCGCGCACCGTGGCGACGACGTCGTCGCGCGTCGCGTTGATCGCGACGTGCGCGCCCATGGCGCGCGCCAGCTCGAGCCGGCGCGGATTGACGTCGGACGCCAGCACCTTGGTCGCGCCCGCCGCCCGCGCGATCCCCACGGCAAAGCAGCCGATCGGGCCGCACCCGACCACGAACACCGTGCTGCCCGGTATCTCCGTGGTGAGCACGGTGTGAAACGCGTTCCCCATCGGGTCCATGATCGCGCCGATTTCCGTGGAGATGCCGTCGAGCGCCAGCACGTTCGTGGCCGGCATGACGATGTATTCGGCGAACGCGCCGTCGCGGTCCACACCGATGATCCGCGTGTTCTTGCAGATGTGGCTGTTGCCGGTGCGGCACTGCAGGCAGTGCCCGCACACGAGGTGCCCTTCCGCCGTGACGGGCTGCCCCACCTTGAGCTCGCTCACTCCGGCGCCGAGCTGCTCGATCTGGCCGGCGAACTCGTGGCCGACGACGAGGGGCGGGTTCAAGCGGCCCTGCGCCCAGGGGTCCCAGTCGGCGATATGCAGGTCAGTCCCGCACACGCCGGCGTGTCGCACGGCGATCAGGACCTCGCCCGCGCCCGGTGACGGCTTCGGCACGTCGGTCACCTTTAGGCCAGGGGCTCGGCTCGGCTTCACGATCGCTTGCATCGAGTGCCGGGAAACGGGAAAGGGGAAACGGGAAACGTCAGAATATGGAGCGCGTGAAGCCTCCATCCACCTGGAGCACAGCGCCGGTAATATAGCTCGCCGCGTCGGAGGCCAGGAACGCGACGGCCGCGGCGAGCTCCTCGGGGCGGCCCATGCGGCCCAGCGGAATGCCGGCAATCATCCGCTGCATCGCGTCGGGGCGCGCCTTCGTCAACTCCACGATGCGCTCCGTGCTGATGAACCCCGGGCACACGCAGTTCACCGTGATCCCGGCGGCCGCGACCTCGTCGGCGAGCGCCTTGGCGAACCCGAGGACGCCGGCGCGCGCGGTGGTCGACAGGATGAGGCCGGGCAGCGGCTGCTTGGCCGCGACGGACGTCAGGCAGATGATGCGTCCGAAGCGGGCCTGGCGCATGATGGGAACGGCGGCGGCGGCCAGGCGGATCGTCGAGAGGAGGTTGAGCTCGAGGGCCCGCTGCCAGGCGTCCGCCGGCTGGTCGTCGAACGGCCCCGCGGGCGGGCCGCCGGCATTGCAGAACAGTACGTCGAGGCGGCCGAGCTCCTGCGCCACGCGCTGCACCAGCGCCTCGGCCTGGGCCGGGACGGCGACGTCCCCGGGGTAGGGCTGGACGGAGGCGCCGGTTTCCTGCGACAGCTCGGTGGCGGCCAGGCCCACCGCGCCGGCGTCGCGGCCGTTCACGGCCACGCGGGCCCCTTCG
>JBOHSP010000068.1:0-3415 GCA_050733275.1 Gemmatimonadales bacterium | reverse complement strand
GCCCTGCCCCGCGCGGCCCGCATCGCGGTGCCGCCGGCCCGCGTCTCGACGCCACTGCCCCCCGGCGGCGCGCGCGTGCGGCCGGTCGTGAATCGCGTCACCCGGGCGGCGTTCTACCTGTTCGTCTTCTCGATTCCCTTCGAGCTCGCCGACTATCTCGACCTGCCGCTCGAAGTGCCGACCGTCACCGGCGCGCTGTTTCTCCTCGCCAGCGCGCTGCACCCGTCCGCCGCCTACCGCCGGATTCCCGCGGCCGTCGTCTGGTTCGGGGTCTATCTCTGGTTCTTCGGGCTCAGCACGCTCGTGAACCAGATCGGGTATCCGATCCTCGCGCTGGAGCTCGCGCTGCTGCTGCTCGAGATGGTGCTGATCCTCTGGGTAGGCGGGAATCTGCTGCGCGACCCGTTCGTGATGCGGGGCGTGCTGCTCACGCTGGCGCTCGCCTGCGGGCTCCGCGCCGCGCTGCAGGTGGCCGGGCTGGGCGCAACCACCCACGCCGAGTGGGGCGGCGGCGTGCGGGTGACGTTTCTCAGCCAGAACCCCAACCTCAGCGCCATCATCCTCTCGGCCGGCCTGATCACCGCGTTGGATCTGCGGCCGCGCCTGCTGTTCTGGCTGCTCGCCGGGATCATGGGCGTGGCCATCATCCAGACCGGATCGCGCGGCGGCCTGCTCTGTACCGCGGTGGGCATGCTGGTGCTGCTGTGGCAGGGGCGCACGGCGCTGGCGCGGCTGCGCAGCGTGCTGTTCGGCTTCCTGGTGCTGGCCCTGCTGGCGTTCGGCGCGTGGCGCTCGGACCTGATGCGCGAGCGGTTCCTGCGGGCCGCGACCGAGCACGCCCTCGCCGGCCGCGAGCACATCTATCCGGCGACCCTGCAGATGGTCCTCGAGCGCCCGATTGTCGGCTGGGGGCCGATCGAGAACCAGGCGGAGATCGCACAGCGCATCGGCGACTGGCGCCAGGACCGCCGCGACGCGCACAACATCGTGCTCGAGCTGCTCTCGGCCACCGGCATTCTCGGCGCCGTCCCGTTCCTCATCGGCCTGTGGCTGTGCATCCGCAACGCGTGGCGGGCCCGGCGCGGTTCCCTGCACATGCTGCCGTTCGCGCTGCTCGCCACGGTGCTCACCGGCAGCGTGAGCGGCACGTGGATCGCCTCCAAGGTGCTGTGGCTCACCCTGGCCATCGGGCTGACGGCGGGAGCCGTCACGGAGTCGCGCCGATGTGCGGTCTAGCCGGCCGGTTTCATCCGGCGCATCTGCCGGTCGTACCCGGCTGGCGCGAGGCCGCCGACCGCCGGCTCGCGCACCGCGGGCCGGACGGCTCGGGCTACTTCGCGGACGAGCGCTGCGAGCTGGTGCACCGGCGCCTCGCCCTCATCGATCTCTCCCCCGCCGGCGCGCAGCCGATGGCGAACGAGCGCGGCGACGTCCAGGTCGTCTACAACGGCGAGATCTACAATCACGCCGAGCTGCGGGCGGGGCTCGTGGCGCGCGGCCACGTCTTCCGCTCCACCTCCGACACCGAGGTCCTGGTCCACCTCTACGAGGAGCGCGGCGAGCACCTCGTGGAGTTCCTGCGGGGCATCTTCGCGTTCGCGATCTACGACGCGACGCGCCGTCGGCTGCTGCTGGCCCGCGACCGCTTCGGCGTGAAGCCGCTGTTCTACGCCACCCACGGCCGGCAGCTCGTGTTCGCGAGCGAGATCAAGGCGATCACGGCGCTCCCCGGCTTCCGCCCGTCCCTCGACCGGCAGGCCTGCTGCGATTTCCTGGGGCTCGGGTACGTCCCCGAGCCGGCGACCGGCTTCGTGGAGATCGCGGCGCTGCCGCCCGGCACCATGCTCGTCGCAGCGCCTGAGGGCCGCCGCGTCGCCGCGTACTACGCGGTCACGGCGACCCCCGAGCGGCAGCGCCGGCTGCCCGACGCGGTGGCGTTGCTGCGCGAGCGCCTGCTCGCCGCGGTGCGGCGCCAGGCGGTGGCGGACGTGCCGGTCGCGGGGCTGCTGTCGGGCGGCATCGACTCGTCCCTCGTGGTCGCCGCGCACCGCCGCGCCACCGGGGAGGCCACGACGACGTTCAACGTGCGGTTCCCGGACCCGCGGCACGACGAGACGCCGCTCGCGGTTGCGGTCGCGGGCCACGTCGGCACGCGGCACCATGTGATCGAGCTCGGCGACTGGCACCTGAGCCCCGACGCGCTGCTCGACATCGTGCGGCACTTCGACCAGCCGTTCGCCGACACGAGCTGCATTCCGACGTACTGGGTGTCGCGCGCCATTCGCGACCAGGGGATCATCTGCACGCTCTCGGGCGACGGCGGCGACGAGGCGTTCGGCGGCTACGGGCGCTTCTGGCGCGCCAACCGCTTCGCGCAGCTCATGGCGCTGCCGCGCTGGGTGCGGGCGGCGGCGCAGCGTACCGGGCGCGCGCTCTCCGGCCGGACCCGCGACTTCGGGCGTCAGCTCGCCAAGGCCGTCGCGCTCGCGGAGGTCGGGCGCGGCGACGCCGCGCTCCTCCTCGCCGGCATGTCCAACTACCTGAGCGAAACGCAGAAGGCCGAGCTGCTCCTGCCCGCGGCCGCGCGCGGCCTGCTGCCCGTGTCGCGGCACTACAACGGCTATCAGCCCGCCGGCGCGGGGGACCTCGAGGAGCTGTCCCGCCGCATGACCGAGACGCTGTTCGCCCTGTCCCTGCCGTCCGACATGCTCCGCAAGGTGGACATGATGAGCATGCGGGCCGGCATCGAGGTCCGCGTGCCGCTGCTCGACGAGGAGCTGGTGGAGCTGGGGTTGACGCTGCCCCACCGGCTCAAGACCGACGGGCGCATGGGCAAGCTCGTGCTGCGCGCGCTGGCGCGCGAATGGCTGCCGCCCACCGTGGCGCGCCATCCCAAGCACGGGTTCTCGATCCCCCTGGACGTCATGGCGACGCCCGCGGTGCACACGATGATCGAAGATCTGCTCCTCGCCAGCGACGCCCGCACCGGCTGGTTCCTGAATCGCGCGCTGACGCGCGCCTGGCTCGCGCGGTTCCGCGCGGCCGCCTCCGCGCCGTGCGGCGGGACGATCAGCCGCGCGGGCCTGTACCAGCGCGTGTTCACGTTGCTGTCCCTGGAAATCTGGATGCGCGACCACCAGTTGACGTGGTGACCGACCAAGGAGTGATGGCATGAGACTGGCAGTGTTCACGAGCAAATATCCGGCGCGGATCGCCACGTTCTTCGAGCGCGACATGCGGGCGCTGCTCGAAGCGGGACTCGAGATCGATGTCTTCGCCATTTCGCCGCTCGAGCCCGATGCCTGGCAGCACTCCCTCGACCTGCTGAGTCCCACACACTTGCCGCGGCATCGCGTGCATCATCTCAGCTTCGGCGGCGCCCTGCGGCGCGCGCGCCCCGTGGTGCGGCGCCGGT
>JBOHSP010000067.1:0-1647 GCA_050733275.1 Gemmatimonadales bacterium | reverse complement strand
GATCTGGAGGCTGCGCACGTAGTTCACCACGTCCCAGCGGTCGGTGCCGTGAATCTTGTCGCCGTAGCGCGGCATCAGGCCCCGCCCCATGCGCTGGGCGTTCACCAGGAGGCCGTAGATCGCGCCGTCGCTCAGGGGTGGCCGGTTCGGATCGACGAGGGACGGCACGGCCGGGAACGGGCCGCCGCCCTGGACCGACACCGGGCCGTCGCCGCGGCCGCGCTCGCCGTGGCACACCAGGCAGTAGGTGTCGTAGACCCACTGCCCGCGGTTCATCGATTCCGCGGTGCGCGTCCGCGGGTTCATCAGGCGGTCGGCGGCCTCGCGCGTGGCCGGCTGCGGCTCCCCGCCGGTCACCGGAATTGTGCCTTCCACGGGGGGAATGGGGCGGGCATACGGCTTGATCGAGCGCTGATGCCGCATGGTCGAGAACCATCCGATCCGGTGCACGACGGCGTCGGGGTCGCAGGCACCGCCGGCGAGCGCGACGCCGAGCAGCGCGAGGGCGAGGCGGCGCCTAGTCACGCCGCACCTCCTCGGCACCGGCGGTGCGCAGCAGCGACTCCACGGCGCCGGCCGCGTCGCCGCGCGCCGGCACGAACACGCCGAACTTGTCGTTCGTGAAGCGCGGGTCCCAGGCGATCGTTCCCAGCCGGCGCGCGGCGAACGCCGCGTTGAACACGATGCCGAGGATGGTCGCCAGCGCGCCGAACAGGATCGTCATTTCGAACATGATGACGACGTAGGGCGGCACCGAACCGATCGGCTTGCCGCCGACCACCACCGGCCAGTCGTAGGACATCCACAGCGTGAGCCACGCGCCGATCGCGCAGCCCGCGATGCCGCCGATGAGCGTGAACATGCGGACCGGACTCACCGGCTGGGGCAGCGCGTCCTCGAGCTCGTGGCGCGGCAGCGGCGAATACACGGTGATGCGGGTGTGGCCTCCGGCGCGCAGCTTGCGGATCGCCTCGAGCGTCGCGTCGAGATGGCCGAACACGCCCAGGACGCCGGCGGTCGGCGGCGGATGGAAGATGTCGCGCAGCGGCTTGGGCAGCGGCAGGTGCGGGCTCATGCGTGCGCTCCGGCCCGCGCCCGCGGCGCCGCGCGGTGCGGCGGCGGGAGCACTTCCTTCACCTCGCTGATCGACACCGCCGGGAAGTTCTTCACGAACAGCAGGAACCACATGAAGAACCAGCCGAAGCTCCCGGCCATGATCCCCCAATCCGCCCAGGTGGGGTTGTATACCGCATTGGCCCAGGTCGTGTAGGGCTCGCCGGCCAGCGACACGACGATGATGACGAAGCGCTCGAACCACATGCCGATGTTCACGAAGATCGAGATCACGAACAGCGCCGTGATGTTGGTGCGCACCTTCTTGGACCACAGCAGCCAGGGCAGCAGGCCGTTGCAGATGTTCATGGTCCAGCTCGCCCACCAGTACGGCCCGAAGGCCCGGTACCAGAATGCCGCCCGCTCGCTGGCGTTGCCGCTGAACCAGGCGACGAAGTTCTCCGTCACGTACGAGAAGCTCACGATCGAGCCCGTGAGCAGGCACAGTTTGGCGAGGTTCTCGAAATGGTGCACGGTGATGATCTGCTCGAGCTGGAACAGCCGGCGGATCGGCACCAGCAGCGTGATCACCAT
>JBOHSP010000066.1:0-10046 GCA_050733275.1 Gemmatimonadales bacterium | reverse complement strand
GCTCGCGGGCGCGGAGCTCGAGGGGGCGGTGCGCGCGGGCAACCGGCTGGCGGCCCGCAACCTCGCACATCGCGGCGCCTCGGGGTTGCGGGATCACCTGGCCGGCCGGTTGTCGGTCGTATGACCCGGCTCGTGGAGGTCCCGTCGCAGTTCGACGACCGCTCGTTCGACCAGTTCGCGGCCGCCTTCGCGCAGGCGACCGACGGCGCGGGCCGCGGAGACGCGGCACCGGGCGAACGGCTGCTGTTCGACGCGCACGCCGCCGAGTGGGCGTCGCCCTACGGCCTCGTCGGACTGCTCGCCGCGGGCGAGGCGGCCGGCCGGCGGAGCGGCCGCCGGGAACGGCCGCTGCTCACCGTGCCGGCCAATCCCGAGGTCGTGAGCTACTGGGCCCGGGCGGGCTTCTTTCGCGAAGCGGCGGAGCTGTTCGAGGTGCACGGCAAGGTGCCGCGGACCAAGCCGTCGACCGAGAGCGACGTGTTGCTGCCCGTGACCGCCGTGCGGGCCGCCGAAGACGTCCACGCCGTGGTGAGCACGATCCAGCAGCGCGCGTCCGCGATCCTGTCGAAGGAGTTGGGGCTCGACCCCAAGGCGACGATGGGCTTCGCTATGGCGCTTTCGGAGTCGTGTCAGAATATTGTGGAGCACGCGGGGACGGGCGGCTGGGTGGCGGTGCAGGCGTACCACTGGCGGCGCAAGCTGGCGCGCCGGGTCGTGGTGATCGCCGTCGCAGACGCGGGCGTGGGGTTCCGGCATTCTTTGGAGCCGACGCAGAGCAAGCGGTTCGGCGAGCGCTGGGGGGACGCGGCGGCGCTCGAGGCGGCGGTGATTCAAGGGGTCAGCCGGTTCCGCGACCCCGGCCGCGGGCAGGGATTGGCCGGTATCCGGCGCTATCTGGCGCGCTGGGAGGGCAAGATCGCGATTCGCAGCGGGACCGCCCGCATCGCGATCGTGCCGCGCTGGGACGACGACGTGCCGCTCAGGGACGGGTTGCCGGCGTTTCCAGGCTCGCAAGTGTTGATCATCATCCCGGAACAGGGGACTCCCGCAGGGACGTGATGCAATACATCCGGATTCATGATGTGCTGCAACAGACGGTGGCCGGCTACTACACCGATCTCGTGACCCGCCCGACGGGCCGGGCGGTGCGGGAGAACATCGAGCGCGACCTGATCACCGACACCATCGCGGTGATGGACTTCACGGGGGTGCGCTGCCTGGACTATTCCTGCGCGGACGAGATCGTGGCGAAGCTGTTGCGCGCCACGGTCCGGGTGCTGCTGCTGCGCGGCACGACCGACGCCCACCGCGAGGCAATCGAGCCGGTGCTGCTGGGACACGGGTTGGCGGCGTTTCTGGAGCGCGGCGACGGCACGCTCGAGGTGCTGGGAGCGCGGGAGCCTGCGGCGTTGCTGGTCGACGAGCTGGTGGCGCGGCGCATTGCGGCGCGCACACCCGGAGGCGCCATCGCGCTGACGGCGGCGTGAAGCGCCGGCGGCTGGGTCTCGCCACCCGCGCCATCCACGGCGAGGGAAAGAAGCGCGCCGACTGGGCGGCGGTGGCGCCCCCCCTCTATCAGAGCTCCACGTTCACGAATCCCATCGGCTCCACGGCCGAAGTCCTCTACAGCCGCTACGGCAACAATCCCAACCAGGTCGCCATCGGCCGCCGCCTCGCGCTGCTGGAGGGGGCGGAGGCGGGACTGTTCGTGTCCAGCGGGATGGCGGCGGCGGCCCTGGCGCACCTCGCCGTGCTGCGGCCGGGCGATCACTTGCTATCGAGCGAATGGATCTACGGCGGCGTCTACCGGCTCTTCAGCCAGGAGTTCGGGCGCCTCGGGATCGAGGTGTCGTTCGTGAATCCCACGCAGTCGCGTTCCTGGAAGCGTGCGATGCGCAAGACCACGCGGGCCGTCTTCCTCGAGACGCCGACGAATCCGCTGTTGCGCGTGATCGATCTCGAGACCGTCGCCGCGCTGTGCAAGGCGGAGGGAATGGCGCTGATCGTGGACTCGACGTTCGCCTCGCCCGTCAACTTCCGGCCGCTCGAGCACGGCGCCGACATCGTGATCCACTCCGCCACCAAATACGTGAACGGCCACTCCGACGTGATCGCGGGCGCCGTGGTGGGCACCGAGCAGGTCGTGGAGGAAGTGCGCCGGCTGATGCAGGTGTGGGGCCAGGCGCTGGACCCGTTCGCGGCCTGGCTGATCGACCGCGGCCTGCGGACGCTGCCGATCCGCATGGCCCGGCACAACGCGACCGGCCTCGCGGTGGCCGAGTGGTTCGCGAAGCAGCCGGCCGTCGCCGCCGTGCACTATCCCGGCCTGCCCGGGCATCCCGATCACGACCTGGCCCGCACCACGCTGGCCGGATTTGGCGGCATGCTGGGCGTCGAGCTCAAGGGCGGCGTGCGCGCCGCGGAGCGATTTCTCTCCGGGCTCACGATCGCCGCGCACGCCCCCAGTCTCGGCGGCGTGGAGACGCTCGTGTCCGAGCCGCGGCTCACCTCGCACGCCGCGCTCACGCCGGCGCAGCGCGCGCAGGCTGGCATTCCCGACGGCTTCCTGAGATTTTCCCTGGGATTGGAGGATCCCGATGACCTCATCGCGGATTTTGCCCAGGCGCTGGCGCGCCCTTAGGTGATCCGGTTCACGAACGTTTTCAAGGCGTTCCCGAAGGGCGGGCTCGCCCTCAAGGACGTGTCGTTTCACATCGCGAAGGGCGAGTTTGCCTTCCTCACCGGCCACTCCGGCGCGGGCAAATCCACCGTGCTCAAGCTCGTCTACGCCGAGGAGCGCCCCACGTCGGGCGAGGTCCGGGTCTCGGGATACCACATCACCGCGATGCGCGCGCGCGAGGTGCCGCTGCTGCGGCGGCGGCTCGGCATCGTGTTCCAGGACTTCCGGCTGCTGGACGATCGCACCGCCGCCGAGAACGTCGCATTCGCGCTGGAGGTGACGGGGGCGCGCCAGTCCACGATCGCCGCGCGCGTGATGCGCGTGCTCACGCAGGTCGGGCTCGCGGCCAAGGCACACGCGTATCCGCGCGAGCTGTCCGGCGGCGAGCAGCAGCGCGTGGCGATCGCCCGGGCGCTCGTGAACGAGCCCACCGTGCTGCTGGCCGACGAGCCCACGGGCAACCTCGATGAGCGCGCCACGCGCGGCGTGATCCAGCTGCTGCGCGACATCAACGCCAGCGGCACCGCCGTGGTGATGGCCACGCACGATCTCGACATCGTGCGCCAGGCGCCCTACCGCGTGATCGAGCTGCAGGAGGGCGCGCTGGTGTACGATTCCGCCGTGGACGAGGCGCGCGACCAGGCCGCGGCTCCATGAACCTGGTCGTCCGGGAAGCCTTCCTGACGTTCCGGCGGGCGCCGCTCCTCTCGGTGCTGTCCGTCACGACGATCGCCTTCTCCCTGTTCGTGCTCGGTCTGTTCGGGCTCGTGGTGGTGAACCTCCAGGAGGCGCTGCGCAGCGTCGAGGAGCGCGTGGAGATCGTTGCGTACCTGCTCCCCGGCACCCCGATCGAAACCGCGACCATCGCCCTCCACGACATCGAGGCGTTCCCGGAAGTGGAGCTCGCGACCTACGTGTCGGAAGCCCAGGCGCTCGCGCGCGCCCGCGCCGAGCTGGTCGAGTTCCGCGACGTGCTGCAGGAGCTCGAGCGCAATCCCCTTCCCGCCTCGATCGAAGTGAAGCTCCAGCCCGGATTCCGCGACGCCGAACGCGTGGCCGCCGTGGCCGAGCGGCTGCGGGGGTTCGGCTTCGTGGACGACGTGCGCTTCGGGCGCGACTGGGTCGAGAACGTGGACCGGCTGCGGCAGGTCGCCGCCGCCGTCGGCATCGTGGTCGGCGCGGCATTCGCCGTCGTCGCCATCATCATCATCGGCACGACGATCCGCATGGCCGTGCTGCAGCGCAGCCGCGAGATCGCCATCATGCGCCTGGTCGGCGCGACCGACGGCTTCATCCGCCGGCCGTTCCTGCTCCAGGGCGCGATCAAGGGCCTGCTGGCCGGGCTCGTGGCCGTCGCGCTGTCGTTCGGGGCCTACGCGCTCATCGACCGCTACCTGCTGCACGCCGAGTTCTTCACGCACGAGCAGGCCGCCGCCATCGTCGGGTTCGGTGCGCTCATCGGCCTGCTCGGCAGCGCGTCGAGCGTGGGCAGACACCTGAAACGCGTATGAGGCGCAAAACGAAAGCGTCGAACAACGTCGTCGAACAGAGGCGTTCTCACGAATCTGTTCGACGCCTCTGTTTGACGCTTCTGCTCTACGTCGTCTGCTTTTTCACGCCCCTCGCCGCCCAGCGCCCCAACTACCAGCAACAGATGCAGGAAAACCAGCGCCGGCTCGAGGGCATCCGGCGGGAGCGCTCCGAGGTGGAGCAGGAGCTCGCCCGGCTGCGCTCGGCCGCGCACTCGCTCAGCGACGAAATCGCCAACATCGAGCGCCAGAAGCACAGCACCAACCGCATCGTGAACGAGCTGGACCGCCAGATCACCGGATTGAGCGAGCAGATCGACCACATCACGGTGGACCTGCTGCTCGCGCAAAATGCGCTGCTCGAGAAGCGGGCCGTGCTCGAGCGCCGCCTCGTAGACATCCACAAGCGCGGGCCGCTGTACGCGTGGCAGGTCCTGTTTGCCGCGGCAAGCTTCGGCGAGTTGCTGTCGCGCTACAAGTACCTCTACCTGGTGAGCCGCCAGGACCGCCTGCTCACCAACGACATGCACAAGCTGCGCGACCGCGTGGCGCGGCAGCGGCAGCTGCTGGTGGACTCCCGCGAGGCGCTGGAACGGCGGCGCCGCGAGCGGGCCGGCGAGCTGGACCGCTTCGTGACGCTGGAGCGGGAACGCCAGCGGAACCTGCGCGAGACGCGGCGCAGCGCGCGGGAGGCCCAGCAACGGCTGTCGCGGCTGGAGCGCGACGAGCGGGCGCTCAACGACCGGATCGAAGCCCTCGAGCGCGCGCGCCGCGAGGCCGAGGCGCGCGGGGTCGCCGCCGGCCCCGGCGCGATCTCGATCGCCGACCTCGGCCACCTCGAGTGGCCGGTGGAGGGCACGGTCATCTATCCCTTCGGCACGACGATCGGCCCCAACAACACGCGGATCCCGCGTCACGGCATCGGGATCCGTGCCCCCGTCGGCACGCCGGTGCGCGCCGTGGCCCCCGGCGTGGTCAGCCTCGCGGCTCCCCTCGGCCTCTATCTCACCTCGGTGCTCATCGATCACGGCGGCGGCTACTACACCTTCTACGCCTACCTGAACGAGGCGATGGTGCGACAGGGCGATCGCGTGATCCGGGGGCAGATCATCGGGTCGGTGGGCGGCGAATCGAGCGACGAGGGCGCGCACCTGCACTTCGAGATCCGCGGACAGGGCGGCATCGCGCTCGATCCCGCCAATTGGCTCCGTCCCCGCACTCAGCGCTGACCATCCCTGCAACGTCGCCCTTGCCGGCCAGCGCCGGGCGTGTATCATACAAACGTATGAATGACTCCATGCCTACCCGCGAGCGGCTGATTCAGGCCGCACGGCGGTTGTTCGCCGAGCGCGGCCTGGATCGCACCTCGATCCGGGCGATCACGCGCGAGGCGGAAGCGAACCTCGGGGCGGTGACCTACCACTTCGGCTCCAAGGAAAAGCTCGAGGAGGCCGTGCTGGATCAGGTGTTCGGGAGCATGGCGGACAGGGTCGGCGCGGCGAGTGCCGCGGGGGCCCGCGCGACGGAGCGGCTCGCCGGCGTCGTGCACGCGCTGTTCGACTTCTTCGAGCACAATCCCGACGCGCCGCGACTGATGATCCACCTGCTCGTGGCAGTCCCGCCCAGCGCGACCGCGCCGCCGCCCGCCGTGGTCGTGCATCAGCGCCGCACCTTGCAGGCGATCACCGACGTCGTGCAGGCCGGCGTCGCAGCCGGTGAATTTCGCCCGGTCGATCCGCTGCTGGTGGCGTTCAGCGTCGTATCCCAACCCGTCTGGTTCGCGATCGTGCGCCGCTTCGTGGCCGCGATCAGCGGCGTTCCCATGGATCGCGCCGATCAGATCGCTGCGGTCGAGCACCACATCGTCGATGTCGTCACCCGTGCCCTGGTACCTGCGTGACCATGCCTCTTCCGCTCTCCGCCCGGCGCCCCCGCTCGGTGGCCATCGCCGCCGTGGCCGCGGCCCTGTTGCTCGCGGCCTGCAGCGACGACTCCGACACGCTCACCGTAGCCGGGACCGTGGAGATTCGCGAAAGCCGGCTCGCGCCCCTGACGAGCGGCCGGCTGCTGCGCCTGTATCGCGACGAGGGGGACAGCGTGCGCCCTGGCGATACGATCGCGGTGCTCGAGCAACCGGGCTTGAGCGAGCTGATCGCGCAGCGGCAAGCGCAGGCGCAAGCGGCCGCGGCGCGCACGGCCGAGGTGCAGGCTGCCGAGGCGGACAGCGAGCGGACGGCCAACGACTTCGCCCGCATGCGCATCCTGCGCGCCGAGGGTGCCGCGTCTCCGCAGGAATTCGAGCGGGCGCAGAGTCAGGCGGCGGCTGCCGCGGCACGCCTCCAGGCGGCTCGCGGGGCGTTGCGGGAGTCGCAGGCGGCGCGCGCGGCCGTCGCCGGAACGATCGCGATCCGCGAGCAGCTCACGCTGGTCTCGCCGGTGCGTGGCATCGTGCTCACGCGCTACGCTGAGCGGGGCGAGGCGATCACGGCGGGCATGCCCGTCGTCTCGATCGGACAGGTGTACGCGCCCTGGGTGCGCGCATTCGTGGGCGAGCGCTTCATCGCTCGCCTGCGAACCGGGCAGGACGTGCGGATACGCGTCCACGGCTACGCCGACACCGCGTTCGCCGGACGCATCGTCGAAATCGCCCAGCGGGCGGAGTTCACGCCGCGCGCCGCCCTCACGGAACGCGAGCGCGCCGATCTGGTTTTCCCCATTCGAATCGCGCTTGCCGATAGCGGCGCCGACGGCCGCCTCAAGGCGGGGATGCCGGTCGACGTGGACATTCCTCTCCTTCCCTGATGGACGCCGTCGAAACCCGGCACCTCACGCGCCGGTTCGGCACCGTCGTCGCGGTGCGCGACCTGAGCCTGCGGATCGCGACGGGGGAGGTCTTCGGCCTGCTCGGCCCCAACGGCTCGGGCAAGACGACGACGATCCGGGTGCTGTGCGGCCTGCTCGCGCCGTCCGAGGGGACGGCCCTCGTGGCCGGGGTCGACGTGCGAGAAAGCCCCGAGCGGATCAAGGAGCGCATCGGCTACATGTCTCAGAAGTTCGGGTTGTACGAAGACCTCACGGTCGCCGAAAACCTCGACTTCTACGGCGGCATTTACGGACTGCCGCGCGCGGGCAGGCGGGGCCGAATCAGCGAGGTCGTGGCGTTTCTCGGACTGGAGCGGCGGCTGCCGCAGCTCGCGGGCACGCTGTCCGGCGGCTGGAAGCAGCGGCTGGCGCTGGCGTGCGCGCTGATGCACCGCCCTCCCGTCTTGTTCCTCGACGAGCCCACGGCGGGCGTCGATCCCGCGGCGCGGCGCTCGTTCTGGCACACGATCCACGCCCTCGCCCGCGAGGGCACGACGGTGATCGTGACGACGCACTACATGGACGAGGCCGAGCAGTGCGGCCGCCTGGCGATGCTGAGCCAGGGGCATCTCATCGCGCTGGGCACACCGGTCGAGGTGGCGGCGCAGGTCGGCGGGGCGACGCTGGAAGAGGCCTTCATCACACTCCAGGAGCACGACGAGCAATGATCCCGCGGTTCTGGCCCATGTTCAGGAAAGAGCTGCTCCAGATGGCGCGAGACCGGCTGACCCTCGGCGTCATGATCGGCATCCCGGTGTTCCAGCTCCTGCTGTTCGGTTACGCCATTCAGACGGACGTCCGGCACATTCCCACGGTCGTGCTCGATCAGTCGCGCACACCGGCCAGCCGCGACATCGTCGCCGCGTTTCAGAACACCGGCAGCTTCCGAATCATCCGGTACGTGAACGGCCGTCCCGCGCTCGATTCGGCGATCGCGGCGGGCGAGGCGCAGGCGGGGATCGTGGTCCCGGTGGACTATCCGCGCGCCCGGGAGCGCGGGGTCACGGCAACCATCCAGGTCATCGTCGATGCCTCGGACCCGCTGCAGTCGCAATCGGCCATCGCCGCCGCGGCAGGCGTGGTCCAGGCCGAGAACCTGCAGATTTTGAGCGCCGCGGCGCGTCGCGACGTCCTGCCGCTCGAAGCGCGGGTGCGCCCGCGCTACAACCCCGGCCTGCGGAGCGCCGTCTACATCGTTCCCGGCCTCGTCGGGGCGATTCTCACGATCACGCTCGTGCTCGTCACGTCGATCGCCATCGTGCGGGAGCGCGAGCGCGGCACGCTCGAGCAGCTCATCGTCACGCCGATTACGAAAACCGAGCTGATGCTCGGCAAGATCTCGCCGTACGTGGGCGTGGGCCTCGCGCAGATGACGACGGTGCTGATCGTGGGCCGCTTCGTGTTCGACGTTCCCCTGACGGGCAACCTGCTGCTGCTCTACGCCATCGCGCTCATCTTCGTCGTGGCGAGTCTCGCCCTCGGGCTGTTCATCTCAACCCTGGTGCGCACGCAGCAGCAGGCGATGCAGGTGTCGTTCTTCTTCGTGCTCCCGAACATTCTGTTGTCGGGCTTCATGTTTCCGCGCCAAGCGATGCCCCTGGCCTTCCAGTGGATCGGCGCGTTGCTGCCGCTGACGCATTTCCTGAAGGTGTTGCGGGGCATCCTGCTCAAGGGTGCGGGGCTGGCGTCGCTGTGGCCGGAGGTCGTGGTGCTCGTCGCCTTCGCGGTGGGGCTGATCGGCCTAGCCGTGCGCCGCTTTCATAAGACGCTGGACTAGGGGCTCGGGGCTCGGGGTTAGGGGGTCGGGTGGTGTCGAGCCCCGAGCCCCTAAAGGATCGCACTCTCCTCGTGCAGCAGGAGTCTCGCCAGGTCCAACAGTCCGTGCGTCTGCGGCAACCGCGCTTCGGCGAGCTGCTTGGCCAGGCCCGTGAGGGACAGCGCGAGGTCGCGACGTCCCTCCGCGGTGCGCGCCCGCGGCGACGCCGCCAGAACATCGTGGACCGCGCCTGCGATGGTGGCAACATCCGGTGGGTTCGTCCCTTCGATCAACCGTTGCGCGACGGCGATGAGCGCGGGGGTGTGCACGAACCCCTTGCGCATTAAGTCGGAGGCGAAGGCCAGCAGCGCCTCGCCCAGCTGGCGCTGACCGGCTGTCGCCCCGCCCCCGCCTTCCAGACGCTCGGCGGCCCGCACGACGAGGGCAAATGCCCGCGCGGCAATGCCCGCGAGACGCTCCGCTCGGTCTGGGTGCCGCACACTGACGCCGCCCGAATGGGTCTCGCTGGATCCCATTGAGACCATTCTGGGCCTCGTCGGGGGCACAGGCGTGCCCTTTCGCAGCCATTCGACGGTGGCCGCCCGGTCATCATCGAATAAGCCGGCAATCTGCCACGCCACGTCGTACGAGAGGCTATCCCGCGAGGCCGCGTTCTTCAGCGTGGAGCGAGGGATGCTGGCGAGATCAGCCAGCCAGGCTAGGGGCAACTTCTTACCAACGGGGCCGAGGACCGTACACACCTTCGCCAGTCGCTCGGCTGTCGGCGTTCCGTGTTTTTTAGAGGCCTTGACAGGTCTCATTTGGGGCTCAGTTTAACCCGCCGTAGCGCCCTTCACATGTACCTCGATGGACCACAGGAACGCAACATGACCCACCTGAGACCAGCAGTCAAGCGGGCCGATCCGCGCCGTCCCGTTCAGGCGGCCGTACCGGCAGCGGGCGTGTCAGCGCGTGTCGCTCCGTGCAAGACGACGACAGTGATCGAGAGCCTTGGTGTCTATTTCCCTCCGAAGACCATGACTACTCAGGAAGTGTTGCGCGGCTGCCACGGCCTGGTCAGGATGCTGCCGTTCGAGGGCATCACGGGCATCCGGTCCAGACATATGGCCGGGGACGTGGAGTTCTCCATCGACCTGGCCAAGCAGGCCGTCGCTGACTGCCTCGCGCGCTCGCGGTTTGCGCCGGACGACATTGATCT
>JBOHSP010000065.1:0-9838 GCA_050733275.1 Gemmatimonadales bacterium | reverse complement strand
CGCCCAGCCATGCCCCGAGCCGCCGCCCGACGAGGGCGGCACGCCCGACTACGCGCCCGCCGTGTGGCGGCCGTCCCCGAGCTTCGACGACCGGCCCACCGACTCCACCGGGGCCAGCCACATGATCATCATCCACACCTGCGAGGGAGCCTACACCGGCTGCTGGAGCTGGCTCGTGAACCCGGACGCGCGCGTGAGCGCGCATTACGTCGTGGACGAGGAGGGGACGGAGATCTCGCAGCTCGTCCTCGAGCGCGACCGGGCGTGGCATATCGCCACGGACTACGACTGCACGCTCAACCACGACCACGAGTGCTGGTTGAACGCGGTGCAGTCGAACCACTTCACGGTCGGAATCGAGCACGCCGGCTTCGCGTCGCAGGACTCCTTCCCCGCCTCGCAGGTCGAGGCCTCGGCCGCGCTCGCCTGCGACGTGACTCGCGATCGCGGGATCCCCCGCGACTGGCAGCACATCGTCGCGCATGGCCAGCTGCAGCCCGAGAGCCGAACGGATCCCGGGCCGTACTGGCCGTGGATACGCTACCTGCACCGCATCCAGGCGCGCTGCGGCGAGACGGTCGTGGACGACGACACGGGTTTCACCGACGCCGGCTCGGCGGGCGTGGCGGCGCCAGCGGAGTGGTTCGTCTCGGACGACGCGCCAGGCTACTACGGCGCCGGATACCGGTGGGCGTCCACCCTCGAGGACGCCACGGACTTCGTCGCGTTCTCCTTCTTCGTGGACCAGGCCGGAGTGCGGACGGTGGACGCGCGCTGGACGAGCGGCACGAACCGCTCGCCCCGCGCGGAGTACCTGGTGATCACCGCAGCCGGCGACACGCTGGCCCGCCTGCGGATGGACCAGACCGGGGGCGGGGGGCAGTGGCACACGCTCGGCACGTGGACCGTCCCCGCGGGGTGGAACCGTGTGCTCCTGCTCCGCCGCGACACGCTCACCGCGGTGGTCGTCGCCGACGCGGTGCGCGCGCGCCGGGAGTGAGGGCCTTGCTGTGTGTCATTGCGCCAGCGCACTTTTCGCGCGTGGCCGTCCGTCACCCTCCAGCGCGCGAGAACGAGTCACGGCGCTCGTGTGCGTCCGGTGTCGCGTTGCGGCCACAGGAGGTGCTGGCGGGCATTCTTCGGTGTGACTCTTCGCCCGGCGCGGTCCTTGGCTTGCTTCTTGCCCCCTGTGCGGCGATCCGACACGCTCTCCGCATCGGTGGATGGGACCCGTGTGGCGCGCGCGCAACAGGAGGAAAGCCTTGGTTCTCGGAGTGGGGCTGGATATCGTCGAGACCGCACGCATCGCGCGCGCGCTGGCGGTCCACGGGCGGCGGTTCGAGGAGCGCGTCTACACTGAAAGCGAGCTCGCTGCCTGCGCCTCCCGAGCGGACCGGGCACAAGCGCTGGCCGGCCGGTTCGCCGCCAAGGAGGCCTTCCTCAAGGCGATGGGCACGGGGTGGGTGCGTGGCGTTTCGCTGCGC
This sequence comes from Gemmatimonadales bacterium, assembly GCA_050733275.1. Taxonomy (GTDB): domain Bacteria; phylum Gemmatimonadota; class Gemmatimonadetes; order Gemmatimonadales; family GWC2-71-9; genus 20CM-2-65-7. The sequence continues at coordinate 8,354 of JBOHSP010000065.1, read as the reverse complement.
CAGGTCGAAGTGGTGGACTGCCCCGGCGGTAAGCCGGCGATCCAACTGACGGCCGGGGCGGCGGCCCGTGCACAGCGCAAATACGTGCGCGCCATTCATCTCAGTCTCACGCACCAACCCGGTCTTGCCGCCGCCGTGGTCATTCTGGAGGGGTGACGTGCTGCGGGCGATCCGTGCTCATCCGGTGCTCAATCCGCCGGCGCTCGGCGAGGCCTGGCACGAGTGGCGTGGCCAGGAGCCGGCAGACGCCGCGCACGAGCCGCACCTGTCGGAGGCGATCGACTGGTTAGTGCGAGCCCAGGACGCGACGCCCGACGATGGCCTGTCGCGCGGATACAGCCTCGTCTGGCAGTCGCAGTTCGGCCGGGGCTGGCAACCGTCCTACCCCGAGACGACTGGCTACATCATCCCCACATTGTTTGCCGCCGCCCGCCGTCTGGAACGTCCCGAGCTCGCCCGCCGTGCCGTGCGGGCGGCGCGCTGGGAAATCGACGTGCAGCTGTCGACGGGCGCGGTCCGCGGCAGCGTGATCGGGCAGCCGGAATCGCCGGCGATCTTCAATACGGGACAGGTGCTGCTCGGCTGGCTCGCGGCGTTCGAGGAGACGGGCGAGGGCGAGTTCGCCGACGCCGCCCGACGCGCCGCGCAGTATCTCGTCGCGATGCTCGATCCGGATGGCTTCTGGCGCCGGGGGAACTCGCAGTTCGCGCGCGCCGACACCACGCTCTACAACACCCGCACGGCCTGGGCGCTGGCGGAGGCGGGTGACCGGCTCGGCGTGCCGGCGTTCACCGAGGCCGCCGCGCGCAGTCTCCGTGCAGCCGCCGAGCTGCAGGACTCGAACGGCTGGCTGCCGCAGTGCTGCCTCACCGATCCTGAGCAACCCCTGCTGCACACGCTCGCCTACGCGATCCGCGGATTCCTGGAAGGCGGCCGCGTCTTGGGCGACGGGCGGCTGCTGGACGCGGCCGCGCGCGCGGGGGAAGCCCTCCTCGACTCCGTCCGCCACGACGGGTGGATGGCGGGCCGCTACCGCGCCGACTGGTCACCCGCCGTGAGTTGGTCCTGTCTCACCGGCGAGGCGCAGATGGTGAACAACTGGATGCGCCTGGCCGACATCACGGGCGACACGAAATGGCTTTCCGCCGTGCCCGCCGTCCTGCGGTTCCTCAAGCACACGCAAAACCGGCGCAGCCGCAACCCGGGACTCCGCGGCGGCATCAAGGGCGCGTCGCCGATCGGCGGCGCGTATGGGCCCTACGAAGTGCTCGCCTGGGCGACGAAGTTCTTTGCCGATGCCCTGATGCGGCACGAAGCCATTCAGGCGGCCGGCGTGGGGGCGGCGACCCCTGTGTCGGCGTTGGCCTGAGACATCTTGGTCGTAACGAAGTCGGCGATCCTCGAGATGGTGCGAAACCGATCGATTTCGAGGTCGTCCAACGAGACCTGCACGCCGAAGTTTTGCTCCAGTTGAGCCAGGAATTCCACGAAGCTCAGGGAGTCGACGAGGCCGGTGTCGAGGAGGTCGGTTTCCACCGACGGCACCTCGATGTTCAGCTTTTCGCTGAAGAGGCGGACGAGCCGAGGCTCGAGGCTTCTGGGATTCGACATGTCAGGGTTTCCTGGTGCTCCGTGGCTAGTAAGTCGAACAGCAGGCGATCGTAGGGGCGTCCGTCGATCCAGTGACACTGGCGCTGGCGCCCGATGAAGCGGAAGCCCAGGCCCTCCAGCACGCGCCGTGCGGGCGTATTGATCTCGACCGTCCACGCGCTCACCGCGTGCAGCCGCAGCTCCGTGAATGCATACGTGAGCATGCGGGAGCACGCGTGGATCGTGGTGCCGCCGTAGCGCTTCCGGCCGAGGACCGCCCAGATCGACGCCGTCCGAAAGCTTCGGTCCACATTGGTCAGCCCGACGATCCCGGCGGGCTCGTCGGAGTCGTCGGCGGTATAGAGGCGGAACACGTGGATGCCCCGTTGGCTCATGATCCGCAGGGTGACCGCCGAGACCTGCTGGACGCCGTTGCCGAAGTCCAGCCACTTGTAATTCTCGTGGTTGCCCAGCCATCCGGCGGCGAGCTCGAGCAACGCGGGATTATCGAGCGGCAGCAGTTTCATGGTTGGTCCACGCCTCCTTCAGGACGCGCTGGTCCACCTTGCCGTTGGCATTCCGGGGCAGGCGCTCGAACGCCATCCAGCGCGAGGGCAGCATCGGCGCGGGCAGCAGTTTGGCCAGCTCCCGGCGCACGGCGGCCGGCGTGACCGTGGCGCCGGGGCGGGGCACGAAGGCGCAACCGATCGCCGTGCCCTCGAACCCGTCGGTCGGGATGCCGACGACGGCACTTTCCCGCAGGAACTCGATGGTGCTCAACGCGGTCTCGATCTCGCCGAGCTCGATGCGATAGCCGCGGCTCTTGATCTGCGCGTCGGCGCGGCCCAGGAAGTAGACGAGACCATCCTCGCCGGTCCTCGCGAGATCTCCGGTCCGATAGAGGCGAGCCTCGGGATCCTCCGAAAATGGGTGCGGCACGAACACGGCGCGCGTCTTGACGGGGTCGCGCCAATAGCCCGGGCTGAGCCCGACGCCGCCGATATAGAGGTCTCCCACCTCCCCCGGCGGCACGCGCTGCAGGTCGTCGTCGAGCACGAGCAGCTCTTCGCCATCGCACGGCGTGCCGATCGGAATTTCCGTGCACTCGGCGTCCGGACAGTCGGGCAGCGTGTAGTAGCTGCTGGCGATGGTGGCCTCGGTGGGCCCGTACAGATTCGTGAAGGTCACGTGGGGCAGGCGCGCCATCCAGTAGCGGAGCGACGGCACGGGGAAGACCTCGCCGCACCACAGCAAACGCCGCAGGGTGGGGAAGTCCCCGAACCGCACGACGTCGAACTTGGCGATGTAGCTGAGCAGCGAGGGCACGGAAAACCACTGCGTGAGCTCGGAGTCGCGGATGAGCGCGGCCAGAGCGCCGGGCGACAGGTTGATCTCGGGCGGCACCAGGTGCAGCTCGGCGCCCGCGGCAAACGCGCCGAACACGTCGAACGTGGACAAATCGAAATTCAGCGGCGGGTGGCCGGACACGCGGTCGCCGGGGGCGATGTCGAAATACCGCCGGGCCCACTCGACGAACCGGATCGCGTTCTGATGTCGAATGACCACGCCCTTGGGCGTGCCCGTCGATCCCGAGGTGAACAGGATGTGTGCCGGGTGCGCCGAGCTGCTGCGATAGGTCACCGAGCGGCTCGGCGCCCGCCGGACGTCCGTCAGCGAGAAGGCTGCTTCCGGTGCTGCTCCCTCGTCCATCCAGCCGACGACCACGCTGCCCCGCACCTGGTGGTCCGCGAGCAGCGCGTGGAGCAGCGGCGCCGTGCGCGCCTCAGCCAGGATCACGCGCGGCTCGGCGGACGCGACCAGTTTCATCACGCGCGGCGCGGGACTCGAGACATCGATCGGGACGTAGATGCAGTCGGCCTTCAGGGTCCCCACCATGCTCACGATGGCCGTCGGGGACTTGGGGAGCAGCAGGCAGACGCGGTCCCCCGCTCGGCACCCGGCGCCCTTCAACGTGGCGGCCAGCTGATTGCTCGACGTTTCGAGCTGCTCGTACGTGAGGCGGCTGCCATGCATCACGACCGCGGTCGCGTCGGGCCGGCGCTCCGCTTGCGCGGTGACCCAGTCCTGCAGCAGCGCCGTCATTTCGTCACCAGCGCCGCGGCGCGGCGGAAGGTCTGGTTCGTGTGGTGGAGCTCCTCCTCGCTCGGCGGAATGTCGAGGATGAATGACCGGTAGCCCACGGTGATATACCGCGCCAGCTCTTCGCCGACCCGGTCGTAACTGCCCACGAGGTAGGGACACATCGTCTTGTAGTTCTCGAACGGCACCAGCCAGTAGGGGCTCTCCTGCTCCTTGGTATCGGCCGCCAAGTCCGAGAGTTGCTTGTGCCACGCGGAGTCGGAGACCTTCATCGCGAGCTGATGCGTGAGCTGGCCCTTGCGGTCCTCGGGAAAGCGCGCCCGCGCGACGCGCCAGGCGTCGTCCCCATCTTCGCGGGCGATGATGCCGACGCGTACGCCCGCATCCACGCCTTCACCAGGCGATACCTCCTCGCCTGGCGCCTTCGGGTACTTCACCGCGGTCGCGCCAATGGCCTTGGCGGCCGCCAGCCCGGCGTCCGACGAGCCGGAGACGAAGATTCCGGGAAACAGCTCGGGCGGCACGGGGGGCGTGAGCTTGAGATTCTTCACCGTGTAGTAGGCGCCCTCGCAGGATACCGGGCCTCCCGCCACGAGCTGCCGAATGAGGCTGGTGTACTCGATCAGCCGGTCGTAGCGCTGATCGTGCGGCGTGGTGTCGTTCAGCGCCACCAGGTCGTTCTTGAATCCACCGGCCACCATGTTCAGGTAGATGCGGCGCCCGTGCAGGTGGGCCAGGGACGCGACCATCTTCGCGACGGTGTACGGGTGCATATAGGCCGGCTGGACGGCCACGAGCGGGCAGAGGCGCTGCGTGTTCTGGATGATGATCTGGGACACGAGCCACGGGTCGACGAGCCGGTTGTCGCTGTACACGAGGATGCCCGTGCACCCGGCTTGCTCGCTCCAGCGCGCCACGTCCGCGACTCTCCGGGTGTAGCCGCCCCGATCATCGGTCGAGGCCTCGCACGTCGAAAACGCTTCGACGCCGAGATCGGGTAGGCTGCCTGAGTCGTTGGGCATGGGTCACTCGCTCCTCTCTGCGTTGGCGCGGGGCTGGGCCGCCCGGTGTCAATGCACAGGCGGTGCCACGGGCCCGAGCAGGCTGCTCGGGCCCGAAGCGACGCACGACGGTCGCGTTGCCACGCCACTGTTGCAGGAGTGCAACAATGGCGTGGCGGGGGGCGTTGTTACACGCATGTTGTTACTCGCATTGATGAATCAGGCCATGAGACGCGGTGCGGTTCTTGCCCCGTGTACAGGATTTCTTCGTCTCGCGAGGAGTGGCGAGTAATGCATGATCTTCTCATCCGGGTGCGCCGCGCTCCCGAACGGCTGCTGCAAGAGTGGCGACGCTATAAGACGCGTGAGGTCCTGCGCGGCCGCTCCCGGCCCGGCACGCTGCTCGTGGTCTGTCGCGGGAATCTCTGCCGCAGTCCGTTCGCGGCGGCGCTGCTGCGGCAATCGCTCGGTCCCGTGGGCGTGCGCGTCGATTCCGCCGGATTTGTCCGGCCTAGCCGCTCGGTGCCGCCCGAAGCCGTCGCGGCCGCGGCGCGCCGCGGCGTAGACCTCGGGAACCACCTATCCCACCTCCTCACGGCTGACGCCGCCCGCGCTGCAGACCTGATCGTGGTGATGGATCCCGTGCAGCAGCGGACCGTGCGGGAGCGCTTCGGGCGCGCGGCGCGGGACATTATCGTGCTGGCCGACCTCGATCCCGCGCCGCCGGATGGGGCCGGCGTGCGCACGATCCGCGATCCGATCGGGCAGGGACCCGATGTGTTCGAGACGAGCTACGCGCGCATCGAGCGCTGCGTCGCGGCCTTGGTGAGCGTCCTCACCGGCGAGGCGCCATAGCGGCTCAAGCTGGCGCGGAGCAGCGACCCCGCTGCTGCGAGAAGGCGACGGCGCTCAGACCGCCGCGCGCAGGGTTTCAGGCGCTGCCATGCGCTCGCGACAGTACGTAATCGTGCGCTGCAAGCCGTCGTCGAGATCGACGACCGGTGCGTAGCCCAACTGCGCGCCGGCGCGGGCAATGGATGCCACGGAGTGACGCACGTCGCCCACCCGGGCCTCGTCGTGCAGCGGCTCGAGCGCGCTGCCGACCAAATCGCCGATGCGTTGCCACAACTCGCGAATGCTGGTGGCGGTGCCGGACCCGATATTGAGCACCGCGCCCGCCGCTTGCTGGGCCGGTGCGTGACACGCGAGCAGGTTCGCCTCCACCACGTTCGTGACGAACGTGAAGTCGCGCGTTTGGCCGCCGTCGCCGTGGATCAGCGGCGGCGTGCCGCGCAACGCGGCCGCGATGAATGCGGGAATCACCGCACCCTCGTGTGCATCGAGGCGCTGTCGCGGCCCGAAGATGTTAAAGTAGCGCAGGACCACGGTCTCGAGCCCGTGCGTCCGCCAGAATGCCTGGCAGTAGGCCTCCCCGGCGAGCTTCGAGGCCGCGTATGCCGAGAGCGGGCGCGGCAGCAGGGCTTCATGCGTGGGCAGCTCATCGGCGTCGCCGTAGGCCGCGGTCGAGCCCGCATACACGACGCGGCGCACGTTCGCATCGCGCGCCGCCAGTAGAATGTTCAACGTGCCCGTTACGTTGACCTGATGGGCCACGACGGGATTGCGCGTGGACTGCGGCACCGACGTGACGGCCGCCTGATGCAGCACGTAATCCACCCCGCTCATCGCCCGCCGGCACACGTCCAGCAGCGCGGCGCTGCCGCGTATGAAACGGATGCGGTTGCGCACGGCGCGCAGGTTCTCGCGCCGCCCCGCCGAGAGATCGTCGAGCACCACGACGTCCGCACCAGCCTGGACGAGCCGCTCGACCAAATGCGAACCGATGAATCCGGCGCCGCCGGTGACGAGGTATCGCACGCGAGGCGCTAAGGCACGAACCGGGCCATCAGCGGCTCAGGCTCCGCACGCTGCGAACGGCGCGCGGCCCTGTAGCGCGGCGACGACAGGGGTGTTGCCGCAGCGCGGCTCTTTTCTCAGGGAATCCGGATGATCAGCCTGCCAAGGTCTTCGATACCGTACTCGGCGGCACGAGCCGAGCTCGGCTCACGGCGACGCGCACAACGACGCCCGCGAGTCCCCCCAGCCCGGCCGCAGCCCATTGGAGCAGTGGGGTAGCCATCAGGGGCGTGACGGCTGGGGTGCCGAGCAGTCCGACCGCGACAGCGCCCACGATCCACCACGCGTCGCGGCGCGTGCGCGCCCAGAATCCCGCCGGCGTCCACAGCGCGGCGATCCAGGCGAAGTCGAACAACGTCTTGAGCCAGGCCGGCGTGGCGTTCGGATACACGAGCAGGGCCCAGCCGCTCCCCACGGTGTACCCAAGACCGTCGGCTCGGAAGCTGTTGGCTGTCATCGAGTACCGCCCGCGCCTGCCGTTCACTGTGACGGTGAGCGTATCTCCCGGCTTGGCGGAACGCAGGGCGTTCGAGAGGCGGATATCCGGTGTGTCGAGCCTGAGGTGCAACGCGACATTGCGCGTCCGAAAGCGGAATACCAGATCGTCTCGGTCCGGGCCGAGCAACAGGACCTCGCGCCGGCGCTCGTCGTCGATGACGAGTAGCCCGCCGAGCGCGTCCGTGCGTGGTCCGACGATGGCACGCACACGAAGGGAGAACCCTCGGTCCGCCAGCAGCTGCTCGCGCACGGCTGCGGAGTTGGCAATCGGTCCGGCCGGAAGGGAAGCGTCCCCCAGGGTGACCTCGCGCACGCGTCCTCGATACCACTCCAAACGACCCAGGTTTGGGGTCCAGAGGGCCAAATACGGTAACTGCGGCAGGGCGGGTGAAAGGAGCCAGCCTGTGAGATAGCACAGCGCGGCGCCGATGCAGGCCGCCGTGCGGGAGAGTCGCGTGGCCTGCGCGCCTGCGGGCAGCACCCAGCGCGGTGCGGCAGAAACGAGCACAACGCCAAGTCCCGAGCCGAGCGTGTTGGCAAGCACGTCGCCGAGGCTCGGATCGCGGCCGGGGACGTAGAATTGCGCGACTTCGATGCCGGCCGAGAGGAGTGCGCCGCCGAGCACGCACCGCGACAACGGCACGCCGGCGACGGCGAGCGCTGCACCGAGCGGGAGAAACAGCAGGATATTGACGAGCACGTCGGCGGTGCCGCGGTCGCCGCACACGATGCAGGAATGCCAAACGCCCGGCTCTGCCCCGGCCACGGGCAATAGCGTCGCGGCGAGAATGGCCGCCACCGCCACGATCACGAAACTGCCGTGCAGGAACCTGTGGTGCACCGCGCCAAGATAGCGTCGTCCGAGGGCATCTCATGCGTGTTGCATGGGCGCCACGAAGGGCTGTTGTTGCGTCGGCGCACGACCACCAGTCAGGCCTCCCTCTCCCGGGTGATCTCCTGGCACCGCCCATGCGGCATATGGGCATGGTGGCGGCGCGACCACGACCAGGGAGCCCGTGACCCATGACGACTGCGACCGCGCGCGCATTGAGCACGCTACGTACGAAGTACACAGCGTCAAAGCGGTCGGCTTGGTCGTTGGAGTAGCGCGGACACCCATTGGTCATCCGCAGACAAGGCTGGCGGTTTTTCCCGGGCGTCCGGAGCTATGTGGTGAACAAGTCGTATCTCCCTGGCCCCGGGGAGGCTGCATGGCGGGTCGCCGCGAAATGGGTGCTGCGTCACACT
>JBOHSP010000064.1:0-13464 GCA_050733275.1 Gemmatimonadales bacterium | reverse complement strand
GTCGGCATCCTGGGCACCGGCCAGGTGGGACAGTCGCTGGCCCGCGGATTCGAGAAGTACGGCCACGAGGTGCGGCTGGGGAGCCGCGATCCGGCGCGGCCTTACGCCGATGCGGCCCGCTTCGGCGAGATCGCCGTGTTGTGCACGCGCTGGGACGGCACGGAGAACGCGCTGCGCCTCGCGGGGCCCGACAACCTGGCGGGCAAAGTCGTCATCGACGTGACCAATCCGTTAGGCGCGGGGAGTAGCGGCCCCGCGCTGGCGGTGGGATTCGACGACTCGGGCGGCGAGCACGTACAGCGCTGGCTGCCCGGCTCGCGCGTCGTGAAGGCGCTCAATATCATCAATCAGGCGTACATGGTGGATCCGCAGTTCCCCGGCGGCCCACCCGATATGTTCATCGCCGGCAACGACGCGGCCGCTAAACGGACCGTGACCGAGATTCTGCGTCAGTTCGGGTGGCCCGTGATGGACATTGGCGGTATCGAGGGCGCGCGGCTGCTCGAGTCGCTCGCGATGCTGTGGATCACGATCGGCGTACGCCGCGGACGGTGGGATCACGCCTGGAAGCTTCTACGGGAGGAGGACGCGTGAAACGAACATTCGTGCTTGTTTTGGTGGCGGCGCTGCTCGCCGGCGGCGCGGCGGCCCAGCAACCGCCGGCCGCGCCCGCGGCCAACCCGCCGCTCGAGGTCGGCGCCGTCGCGCCCGACTTTGCGCTGCCCGGCGCCACGCGCTACGGCGTGCTGCGCGATCCGGTGCGGCTCAGCGATTTCAAGGGCAAAACGGTCGTGCTTGCGTTCTTCTTCCGCGCCCGAACGCGTGGCTGAACGATCCAAATGAATGCGTACCGTGATCAGTACGCACAGCTCTTCAAGAACGGCCGCGGCGTGGTGCTCATCGCAATCAGCGCCGATCCCGACACCGCGCTCGCCTCATGGGCGCGCGACTCGGAGTTCCCGTACCTGTTCGCGAGCGACACAGGCACGGCAGTCGGCAAGCTGTACGGCGCGCTCGCCAGTCGAGGGGGGATGACCAATCGCAATCTCTTCGTGGTTGGGCCCGATGGGCGGATTGCGTACCGGCAGGCGCCGTTCCGCGAGATCGATCCGACCGCGTACACGGAGTTAGGAGCGGCGATCGACAAGCTCGTGCCGGCGGATAGGTAAAGCGGCGGCGAGTAAAGCGGCGGCAAGTAAAGCGGCGGCGAGTAAAGCGGGCGACGAGGTGAGGCGGCGGCGAGGTAAGGCTATCGCCGCCCCTTGCCGCCCCCGGCCGCCGCTTCCATCGCCGCCTCCAGATCCTGCTCCGCCCCGACGCCCGTGTATACCACCTTCCCGGACGCGTCGAGCACCACGACGTAGGACGTCGACGGCGCCTGGAACGCGCGCGTCGCGTTGCCGTTCGTGTCCCACAGGAACGGGAACGGCATCGGATGCCGGTCGAGATGCCGCTGCACCGAGCGCTTGCTCTGATTCACCGCGACGGCGATCGCGAGGACCTCGACCCGATCGCCAAAGCGCCGGTGCGCCGCCTCCATCTTGGGGACCAGCTCCTCGCAGATCGGGCACCACGTCGCCCAGAACTCGACCAGCACCGGTTTCTTGCCGATCCACTGCGACAGCGAGACGGGGTTGCCCTGTAGGTCCTCGATCGTCACGGCTGACGGCGTGGCCCCCACGGGAATCCCAATGACTTCATCCTGCCCGAACAATGCCGCAGGCACCAGGAGCCCAACTGTCACCAGCAGCCACCGCGCCGTGATGCGCCGTTTTGCGCCGTTTGGAGTCACCAGACCTGCCCCGCTTTCACGAAGTAGTATTGTGCCATCAGCAGTAGAACCACGCCGCCGCCCTTTTTGATCCAGCTCATCCACACGCCGGCCCGCGGCAGCGCCGCCAGCGAACCCGAAAAGACCCCCACCACCACGAGCACGGCGGTCATCCCGAGCGAAAAGACGAAGAGGTAGACAAAGCCGAGCACGGCGCTGCCGGTGGTCGCGACCCAGGTGAGCACGGCGGCGAAGGCCGGCGCCCCGCAGGGCGCGGCGACGATGCCGGACGTCGCGCCGAGCAGGAACACGGCCGGGTAGGACCCGCCGCCCCGCCCGGCGGCCCACGTCATGATCCGCGCGGGAATCCGTACCGGAATCACGTCCAGCATGGCGAGCGCGAAGACGAGCAGCAGGTTGCCGATCGCGAGCCGCGCCCACCGGCTGGCGCCGATCGTCCCGAACAACGATCCGGTCAGCCCCGCGATGAGGCCGAGCAGCGCGTAGAACAGCGCCAGGCCGGCGACGTAGGTGAGCGTGAGCCCGACGATGCGCCGCCGCGGCCGGGGCCCGCCGCCCGCGCCCACGCCCCCGATGGTGCCCACGGTGATCGGGATCATCGGGTAGATGCAGGGATTGAGGCTCGTGAGCACGCCGGCCCCGAACAGGAGCGGCAGCGCGACGAGCGGGCGGTGTTGCAGCGACTCCGAGAGGCCCTGCAACACGGCGGCGATGGCGGCGAGGATCGGCGGGGTAGTCACGGCCGGCATTATAACTACTTATCGATTTCTCGCACGAATTTGGAGGGATGCTGTGACAAAGGCGGGGGCAAACCGTCTAGACTATGACTTCTTGCTCGCTCGCTTCTTCTCTCTCACTTGTACGTTTTGGCGCCCATTTTGTAGGTTAGGCGCATGTCTTGGTTTGCTTGGTGGCAGCCTGCAAAAGCAGCGGCTAGGGGGAAGCCCGAGCAAAAGAAGGACACGACCCCGCCGACGGCAGAGGAGTTGAAGGGGATAGCGGCGACGCGAGAGCGCATCCGTAGGCTGGCATTATTTTACATCAAGTTTGATGCGGCACTCTTTGCTGCGTTGGGCACGCTGTTGACGTTTCTACAACCTGAAGTCGATGAATTGATCAGCGCAGTTGTGCGGCTAGAGAGGTCGTTCATCATTCTGATAATCTGCCTAGGTGCGTCTCTCATGCTTCATCACACAATCTCATTGCACGCATTACCGCATCTGGCGACTGAGGCGCGTGAAATGAGGCGGGTGTACAAAGGATTTGGCCGGCTACTCTGGGGCATCGCTTTCGCGAACCTGCTAGTAATCGCGCACGTCACAGGATACGTCACCGCCTCGGCACAAGTGCGCCTGGAGGTAAAGGAGTTCGCACGGCAACGGGAAGATGTGGAATGGGCGTTCGGTCGCTACTTGAGTATTCACAGGCACGCCGCGCCTTCTCTGGACTCTGCTTTCGCCAATCAGGCTCTTGCCGAGCGCGCCTATCACCAACTGGGCGGCTCTGAGGGTGTCCGGTATGAGGTTGTCAGTCCCAAGGACTACCGCATCACCTTTGCGGGTTGGGACAAGACGTTCGGAACTGATGACGATTACATCGCTAGTTATGCTGACTTTGACGCCCGCATCAATCGCTTCGCTGAAACACGCACGGAACGAGCAACCACGACTAGTGGAACGGCCGCATCGGGTCGTGCGCCTAAGTGATTCGCTCTCCTACCGTAGCGAGTACCGCGCACCGTCTCTTATCGCTGGTACGCTGCTAGGCTGCTTCACTGAACCCTACAGCTGTGAGATACCGCTGCTGGTGTTCCTGACACAGGAGCTGCCGAGCGCCAGCCTCGTTTTGACAGGTTGGGACCCAGCACGCGGTAGCCGTCTTTGTCCCTGTTTGCAATCAGACTCTCCAGTGATGGCAGGCGCTAAGAAGATATGGGAAGGCCAGATTCCCAGAAGTGCCTGAGGCATCAGCACTCGGCATGGGCTACCCTAAAATGCGACGATTAATCAGCCTGAGAACTAGACCGAAGAGACTTCTGACTAGCAGAGACGACCACAGAAGTGGCATCGCGTATCGATGTAGATCTTCGAATCGGTTAGAAAGAGATGTGTTGCAGAAGTGCGAGACAGCCCAACCACCTTTAGTGTATCCAACTCGTACTCACGATTACCCCACTTGTAGAATTGACCGAGACGACTCCCCGCGCTTGGCGTGTAGGTAATGCTGTTTTCCTTCGCTCGAAACGTCCCCCTTTCCAGCGTCTCATTGAACACCCAGACGTAATAGGATGAACTAGGGTTGTCGAGAACTGATTGCTTCTCAAAGCCGGTCGAAACAATGGAATGCTTGCGCCATTTGTCGCGCTGGCCCGTCGACCCCAACGGGTCGGCAACGCTGTGGCGCGGATAGGACATTTCGATGCGGCAATGCGCGCAAATGCTGCTCAACATAGTTGCGAACTTACAAAACCACATTTCTTTCGCGCAACCCAAGCCATTTCCGCGTTGGCATCGAAGCCTAGCGCCCATAAAACACGCACGAGGATTACCCACCGACTGAACGTTTCCACCAAAGGCCCGACGATCTACCTTCCGACTGCTGTGAGATGTGCTGTGATAGGTCGCCGTTTTCTGCAGTCCGGCTCAGTCATAAGTCGTTATACTTGTGCTCAGCAACGATTGGCCTGTCCCCCCTCCCCAAGGGAGAACTGATAACTACTTTAGCGCCCACGCCGGCAACCGCGCTGATCGCCGGAACGAGCGGGCTCGTCGGCGGCCACCTGCTCCGCCTGCTGCTCCAGAACGGCCGCTACGCCCGCGTGATCGCGATGGGCCGCCGCGAGCTGCCCGGCCTGCGACACCCCAAGCTCGAGCAACGCATCGTGGACTTCGACGCGCTGGAGCGACTGGCGCCGGCCGAGCTGCCGCCCGTGAACGACGTGTTCTGCTGTCTCGGCACGACCATCAGGAAAGCGGGCTCGCGGCAGGCGTTCCGCCGCGTGGACCACGATTATGTCGTCGCCCTGGGGCGCCTTGGGCTGGCGGCCGGCGCCACGCAATTTCTGCTCGTCAGCGCCGTGAGTGCCGACCCTTCGTCCCGCGTGTTCTACAGCCGCGTCAAGGGCGAAACGGAATCGGCGCTGCGCGCGCTTCGCTACACGGGCACGCAGATCTTCCGCCCCTCGCTGTTGCTCGGTCAGCGCCGGGAATTCCGGCTGGGCGAGCGCCTCGCGGTGCTCGCCGCGCCGCTGCTGGCCCCGCTGTGCATCGGCCCGTGGCGCCGCTATCGTCCCGTGGCGGCGCGGACCGTGGCGCAGGCGATGGTCCGGATCGCGGAAGCAGCGCCGCGCGGGCCCAACGTGTTCGAGTACGATGGGATCGCCGCCGCCGTCTGACGCCTTCCTGGCTGCGGCCATCGCCGAGGCGCAGGCCGGCGCCGGCGAGGGCGGCATCCCCATCGGCGCGGTGCTCGTGTATCGCGGCGCGATCATCGGCCGCGGCCACAACCGGCGGGTACAACGCGGCAGCGCGGTGCTGCACGGCGAGATGGACGCCCTCGAGAACGCCGGGCGCCGGCCTGCAGCGGTGTACCGCGACGCGACGCTCTACACGACGCTGTCGCCCTGCGCGATGTGCAGCGGCGCGATCATCCTGTACGGCATGCCGCGCGTCGTGATCGGCGAAAACCGCACGTTCCGCGGCGAAGAGGACCTGCTGCGCCAGCGCGGCGTGGCCCTGGAGATCCGGCAGGACCCGACATGCATCCGCCTGATGGAGGACTTCATGCGGCAACATCCGGACATCTGGAACGAGGATATCGGAGAATGACCAGCGCATGGCTGCTGCTCGCGATCCTGCAAACGCCGCGTCTCGACGCGGAGATCGACCGCCGCGCCGCCCAGGTCATGGACAAGGTGATCGCGTGGCGCCGCGACATCCACCAGCACCCGGAGTTGTCCAACCGTGAGACCCGGACCGCGGCGCTCGTGGCCGCGCACCTGCGGCAGCTCGGTCTCGAGGTGCGGACCGGGGTGGCGCATACGGGCGTGATCGGCGTGCTGCGCGGCAGCCGGGCGGGTCCCGTCGTGGCGCTGCGCGCCGACATGGACGCGCTCCCCGTCACGGAGGCCGTGGACGTGCCGTTCCGCTCGCGCGTACGCACCACGTTCAACGGCCAGGAGGTCGGCGTGATGCACGCCTGCGGCCACGACGCGCACGTGGCGATCCTGATGGGCGTCGCCGAAGTGCTGGCCGGGATGCGGGCCCAGCTGCCGGGCACGGTCAAGTTCATCTTCCAGCCGGCCGAAGAGGGCGCGCCCGCCGGGGAGCGGGGCGGCGCCGAGATGATGATCGCGGAGGGAGCCCTCGACGACCCGCGGCCGGCCGCGATCTTCGGGCTGCACGTCTTCCCCTATCCGAGCGGCGAGATCCGCTACCGCCCGGAAGGGACGATGGCGAGCTCCGATGCGTTCCGCATCGTGGTGCGCGGCCGCCAGACGCACGGCGCGGCGCCCTGGGACGGCATCGATCCGGTCGTCGTGGCCGCAGAGATCATCCTCGGCCTCCAGACGATCACGAGCCGGCAGATCGACATCACCGCGGCACCCGCGATCGTCACGGTGGGCGCGATCTCGGGCGGGGTGCGGTACAACATCATTCCCGACAGCGTCGTCCTGGTGGGCACGATCCGCGCCTTCGACACGGCCGTGCGCCGCGACATCCACGCCCGCGTGCGGCGCACCGCGGAGGGCATCGCGCAGAGCGCCGGCGCGACTGCCGCCCTCACCATCCAGGAAGGGCCGCCCGTCACCTACAACGATCCGGCGCTCACCGAGCGCATGCTGCCCACGCTGCGGCGGGTCGCGGGGACCGGCAACGTGCGGCTCGCCACGCCGCTCACCACCGCCGAAGACTTCTCGCGCTACCAGGAGCGGATCCCCGGCCTGTTCTTCTTCCTGGGGATCGCTCCCCGCAACGCCGATCCCGGCACGGCGGCGCCGAACCATTCCCCGCGGTTTTTCGTGGACGAAGCCGCCCTCCCGGTGGGGGTCCGGGCGATGGCCCAGCTTGCGGTTAACTACTTGCAGGGCCGGTAGATAGGCATGGTGAATTTGGCGAAATCGGCGGGACTTACTACTTTTGTGCCCGCCTGAAACGCCCCCGAGCGGAGGCTCCATGCGCACCGGCAACCCGGCCCTTAACGCCAAGACGTTCGAACAGTTCGGCCCCGGCGCGGCGGCCGGCGCGCGGATGTCCATCGAGGGAACGGTGCACCGCACCGCGTTCCTCCTGCTGCTGACATTCGCCACGGCGACCTGGACCTGGATCGAGGCGTTCATTGGGTCGCCCACCACCGGCTACCTCCTCGTCGGCTGCATCGGCGGGTTCGTGGTCGGCCTCATCACCATCTTCAAGCCGACCCTGGCGCCGGTGAGCGCGCCGATCTACGCGCTGCTCGAGGGCCTCGCCCTGGGCGCGATCTCGGCGTATTTCGAGGCGCGCTACCCCGGGATCGTGGTCCCCGCCGTGGCGCTCACGTTCGGGACGCTCGCCGCCCTGCTGTTCGTGTATCGCACGGGGGTGATCTCCGTGACGGAGAACTTCAAGCTCGGCGTGTGCGCGGCGACCGGCGGCATCGCGGTCTTCTATCTCGTGGCGATCGGCCTCAGCTTCTTCGGCGTCCGCATCGCGTTCCTCCACGAGGGCAGCCTGCTGGGCATCGGGTTCAGCCTCTTCGTCATCGTGATCGCGGCGCTGAACCTGGTGTTGGATTTCGACTTCATCGAGAAGGGCGCCGAGCAGGGCGCGCCCAAGTTCATGGAGTGGTACGCGGCGTTCGGCCTGCTGGTCACGCTGATCTGGCTGTACCTCGAGATCCTGCGGTTGCTGGCGAAGCTTCGTAGCCGGTAGCTGTCAGCTGTCAGCCATCAGCTGTCAGCTGTCAGCTATCAGCTGTCAGCCATCAGCTGTCAGCCGTCAGCCATCAGCTTGCGGATTAGGCCAGTTAGCATCCGTTTGATCTCTGTAATCGATCCGTTCAGCCGCTCATAGTGATCGGCAAGGAGATCCAGGTCCGACGAACGCAGCCTTCCGCGAGGTTCGCGCCTACGGATGCGGCCGAGCGTCTCACCTGCGAGGTGAGTCCATAGCGCTCTTCGGTCGGGAACGCCCTGGTTATCCGATACAACTCTAAGGTGAGTGCATGGGCCTTCTGCCAGACCTTAAGCTTCCTGAAAGGTTGCATAAGTTTCTCGTATGCGAAACGGGGCTACCAAGATCGGCGCCCCGTTCGCATACGACGTAACCATTTTATCGCCCACCATCAAACCAGCGCACCACTACTGATGGCTGATAGCTGATGGCTGATAGCTGATAGCTGATGGCTGATAGCTGATGGCTGACAGCACAGTCCGGCTCGACCGGTGGCTCTGGGCGGCGCGGTTCTTCAAGACCCGTGCCCTCGCTGCCGCCGCCGTCGCCGGCGGGAAGGTGCACGTCAACGGCGCGCGCGTCAAACCGGCCAAACCCGTGCAGGTCGGCGATCTCGTGCGCGTGCGCGCGGGCCCGTACGAATGGCTGGTAACGGTGCGCGGAATATCCGAGCGCCGCGGGCCCGCCCGGGTCGCGCAGACGCTCTACGAAGAATCGCCCGAGGGGCGAGCGACGCGCGAGCGGCTCGCCGAACAGCTGCGCATCGCGCCCGCCCCCGCCTACCGCGGCAAGGGCCGCCCCACCAAGCGGGAGCGCCGCGCGATCGAGCGCCTCGAGGAGGGCGGCTAGAGCCTCACCAGCCGCACGTTGCCCGACCCCGTTTCGATCGAGAGCCGGCCGCCGCCGCTGCCGATCGTGCCGGTCACGTGCTGGCGCTCGATCCGGCGCACCTGAATCGTCATGCCGCCCAGGTCGATGTCGCCACTGCCGGTCTCGAGGTCCACTTCCGCGCCGATCGTCGGCGGCACCCGCAGCGTCACGTTGCCCGAGCCCGTCTCGATGTCGAGCGACCGGAACGGCGCGAGCAGCGTCACCTCGATGTTGCCGCTGCCCGTCTCGAACGCCACCTGGTCCCCCTTCGCGTCGCTGGCCGCGATGTCGCCGGACCCGGTTTCGACGTCGAGCTGAGTCGCTTCCACCGTCGAGATCCGGATGTTGCCGGATCCCGTCTCGAGGTCGAGGCGCTGCGCCCGCACGCTCGAGGCCGAGATGTTGCCGGAGCCCGTCTCGAGGTCTACCGCGCCCGCGGCCTCCCGCACGTCCACGTTGCCCGAACCGGTTTCGATGCTCAGCGCGCCGCGCGTGCGGTCGGCCGATACGTTCGCGGACGCGACGTCGACGTCGATCTGGCCGTCCACGTTGCTGACGGTCACCGACCCCACGCCGAGATTGAGCTCGATGCGCTTGCCCGCGGGCACGCGCACGTCGAGATCGGCGTAGGCGTCCAGGGCGTCGTCGGCATCGCGCTCACGGCTGGTGATGCGCACCTGCCGGCCACGGCGCCCGCCGTTGCGATCTCCCGACCACCCATTGAACGTGCCGTCGTCGCGCACCCGCAGGGTGGTGTTGAAGCTACCCCAGCGGCGGCCACCCTGGTTCGCGTCGCGCAGCAGGATGACGTCGGCCGGATAGATCACCCGCAGCGTCTCGTCCTCGTCGCGCAGCGGACCGGTCGCGATCTCGAGGCGCGCGGCATCGGGGCCGCCGCGCACAACCTCCACGACCACGTCGCTCCCGTCCGCGGGGCCGACGCGCAGCTCCCCGACCAGATTGTAGACCGCGATGCGTTCGCCCTGGAGGACGTGGCGGCTGGATTGTGCGGCGGCGGTGGTGGGCAGGCAGAGCAGTGCGGCGAAGACAAACCGGCTTGGAGTGATGGCGACCATGGGCGTTCTCCGATGGGGGACAGAGGCGGTACGCAACCGGCGCGACGGCCGTTTCAGCGCCGTTCCCGTTGGATAGCGGAACCCGCGCCGGGGTTGCACCTTACTCCCTATGGAAGACTGGCTGATCTGGTTCTTATCGGCCCTCGGCCTGCTCGTAGCGGAGATGTTCACGCCGGGGTTCTGGCTCGCCTGCCTGGCCGTCGGGGCCGCGGCGGCCGGGATCACGGCCCTGATCCCCGGACTCGGGCCCGCGATACAGGGCCTCACGTTCGCGGCCGGCAGCCTGCTGTCGATGGCGGCCCTGCGGCCCCGGCTGCTGCGGTCCTTCCAGCTCACCGCCGGCTCGGGCGTGCGCACGGGGGTGGATGCCCTCCTCGGGAAGACGGCGGTGGTGACCGAGCGCATCGAGCCGCTCTCGGGGCAGGGGCGGGTGAAGGTCGAGGGGGAGGATTGGCGGGGGGTGTCGGCGGACGCCACGGTGATTGAGCCCGGGACGCTCGTCACGATCATCCAGGTGGACGGCGCGACCCTCATGGTCGAGAAGGAGAGCTGAGCGATGGGTCCGGGAACGATACTGGTCGGCGCGGTCGCCCTGTTCGTGGTGGTGCTCATCTCGAAGAGCATCCGCGTCGTGCAGCAGGCGCAGACGATGATCATCGAGCGGCTGGGCCGCTACCACAAGACGCTCACCTCCGGCATCAACTTCATTCTGCCGGTCATCGATCGCCCGCGCGTCGTGGACTGGAGCGAGACGATCGTCACGCCGGCGGGCGACGCGTATGGACGCCGCGTGCGCCGCGAGCGCATCGACCTGCGCGAAACCGTGTACCAGTTTCCGCGGCAGAACGTGATCACCAAGGACAACGTGGTCGTCGAGATCGACGCGCTGATCTACTCCCAGGTCACCGATCCGATCCGGGCCACCTACGAGATCGCGAACCTGCCGGACGCCATCGAGAAGCTGACGCAGACCACGCTGCGCAACGTGATCGGCGAGATGGAGCTCGATCACGTGTTGTCCTCGCGCGACATGATCAACGCCAAGCTGCGCGCGATTCTCGATGAAGCGACGCACAAGTGGGGTGCCAAGGTCAGCCGCGTGGAGCTCAAGGACATCAATCCGCCGCGCGACATTCGCGACGCGATGGAGAAGCAGATGCGCGCCGAGCGCGAACGGCGGGCCACGGTCATCACGGCCGATGCGGACAAGCAGGCCCGCATCCTCGAGGCCGAGGGCATGCGGCAGTCGGAGATCAATACGGCCGAGGGCGACAAGCAGGCGAAGATCCTGCATGCCGAAGCGGAAGCCACCGCCCGGCTCAAGGTCGCTGAGGCCGAGGCGCAGGCGATCGAGCGGATCACCCAAGCGATCCAGGGGACGGGCGGCGATCCGGCGCGCTATCTGATCGCGATCCGCTACATCGAGACGTTGAAGGAGATGGTGTCCGGCCAGAACAACAAGGTGGTCTACCTGCCGTTCGAGGCGACGGGCGTGCTCAGCTCGCTGGGCGGAATCCGCGAGATGCTGACGGCCGGAGGCGCCGACAAGAAGCCGTAATGACCGTCGCCGGCGCCGTTCTGGCCGCGTTGGCGCTGCAGGGGGGCGCCGCGGACAGCCTGCGGGTGACGGGCGAGCCGAGCCCGTACGCCATCTTCGGAGATCGCCAGCTCGTCATCAGTCACCTCGCGGGTCCTCCCCTCGCCACGCCGCGTGTGGTGGCGTCCGGCGACACGCTGGGGGTGATCCAGTCGCTCCCCGCGCGTCTCTCATCCCGCCATCACGAGACGATCGAGCAGGCCCGCGCCCTGTACGCGCAGCGGCGGTTCGCCGATGCCGCGGCCCAGCTCGCCCCCGCCTACCGCGACGAGCCCGACAATCCCTTCGTGGCCAACGAGTACGCGCGCTCGTTGTTCTGGATCGACGAACGGCGCGAGGAGAGCTTCGCCGCCTACCGGCGGCTCATCGAGCAGCTCGACCGTCTCCATGGGACCGACAATCGCCAGATCGCGGTCGACGCCTGGTTCGGGGAGGCGTACTGGAAGGTCGCCTCCTTCTATCTCGATCGGGAGGAGTGGGAGCGCGCCGCCGTCGAGATCACGCGGTTCCTGTCCGTGGCCGACCGGCGCCGCAGCAATGTCGCGCTGGAGCAGGTGTACGTCTATCTCGCGGAGGCGTACGTCGGGCTGGGGCGCAGCCAGCTGGCACGCTGGAGCGCGCAACAGGCACTGGCGGTCAACCCGCGCAGCGGCGACGCGCTGCGACACCTGTACACGTTGGGCGAGGCCGCGCGCATCTGGAGCCCGGGCCACATCTTCGCGTGCCGCATGGCGAGCGACTCGCTGCCCTGCCTCGGCTTGTACATCGCGTTCGGCAAAGGCGGGGGCGGCGTGGCGTGTCTCTGGCCCAATGAGGAGCACACGACGGCCCTCTCTCCCTGCGCCCGCATCGGCTGGGTGCACGTGGGTCAGCAGCGCGCGCAAGTCGAAGAGATTCTCGGCTCACCATGGCAGCCCGCGCCGCCGCGCGACGACGGCAGGGTCGGATACGCCTATCTGGTGTTTCAGGATACGCTCAGCCAGCGCGCAGCGTACTACATCGTCGAGTACGAGCGAGCGGGTGGGGACACGGTTGCGTACTCGGTGCAGTTCACCGGGGATTCGACGCCGCTGCCACTCGATTTTGCGGGCCTGCGTCTGGGCGATCCGGCCGAACATGTACTGCGACAGCTCGGAGCGCCGGAGACGCGCGGGCAGTTCAATGATGATGTCAACGACCTGCACGGCGAGTGGTGGGACTGGAACAGCGCGGGCATATCGGTCGAGATCATCTCGGGCCGGCTCTACTCCGTCCGCCTGTGGCGACCGGACAGGATCGCGCCCGCCGTCATCAAACGGGCCTTCAGTCGGTTGCGGTAATCTCCGCGAACAGCGTGGGCAGGTCGATCCCGAGCGCGTCCGGCGCGCCGGCGGGGCGCCAGGTGAGCGCATCAGTGAGGATCTCGGGCCGCCCATCTCCGGGCCGCCAGCGCTCGACGAGCCGCGCCTCCACGTCCACGATCCAGTATTCCGGGACGGCGACGCGCTGAAACAGACGCCGCTTGATCGTGCGATCGGCACGCGCGGTCGAAGGCGACAGGACTTCGACAGCCAGCAGCAGGGTCTTGATGTCCGACCACTGTTTGGGCCTGCGACCGTCGACCAGCGGCGCGACCAATACGTCCGGCTGTACCAGGTCTTCCTCGTCAAACTCGATATCCGCGGGCGACGTCAGGGCATCGCCGAGGCGATGCGCCTTGACAAACTGTGCCAGAGGCACGAGGAGCGCCGCGACGGCTCTCTGGTGGTCGGGGCTCGGCGCCGGGGTCACGCACAACGCCCCGCCGATGACTTCGTAGCGGTTCCCGTCGTCGGGAAGTGCGCGGACCATCTCCGCGGTCCAGCGTTCCGTCGCTTGCGACATGCCCATAACGTGCTCGGCTCGGCTGAAGAAATGCAAGAGGCCACGGCCCAGGGTAGGCCGCCACGCACGCGACGATAACCGCGTCCCCGCGCGCCGGTGCCGGGAAACGCGGACGCGCATAGATTCCCCGACCTATGCCGCCCGATACCAGCGCAACGCCATTGACGCGGCTCTCCGAAGAAGAACAGATGTTCCGGACCGCGGTGCGGGACTTCGCCGAGCAGGAGGTGCGCCCGCGGGTCGCCGCGATGGAGCGGGAGTCGCGCCTCGATGCCGACCTGATTCCGCAGTTCTTCGAGCTGGGGCTCATGGGGATCGAGATCGGAGAGGAGCACG